>NZ_JABERK010000066.1:0-71651 GCF_013004315.1 Acinetobacter sp. ANC 5378 | reverse complement strand
AGTAAATCTGTTTGAGAGAAAAACCTTAAAAGCTTTATTCATGCCCGATAAAATACCGATAAAACAAAAGGAAGCTCAATTGAGCCTCCTTTTATGAAAAATTGTGGGACAGCAGTGGCATGAACTCCCTTTTTTGATCTTTTTAAGCATCAATCCTGCGCATCAATGCTTTGACCATTCATATGCAAGCTGTCATCGCCCATTAAATACAGGTAAGCCGGCATAATCATTTCAGGGGTCGCCAAGGTTTTCGGATCTTCATCTGGGTAGGCTTTGGCACGCATGGCGGTACGTGTTGCCCCCGGATTAATACAGTTAAAACGCACATTGGGATAGACATTTTCTTTGGCAAAAATCTTGTTCACCGCTTCAATGGCAATTTTTGATACCGAGTATGCCCCCCAACGTTCACGTGCTTCGCGACCTACACCTGAACTGGCAAAAACGACAGAAGCATGTTCTGATTTATGTAGCAGCGGTAGTAGTTCTTGCGTCAGTAAAAATGGCGCACGCAGATTCACCGCCATCACATCATCCCAGACATCGACCGGGTAATGAGCTAGTTCTGTGCGTTCACCCAGAATACCGGCATTGTGCAAAATGCCATCTAAGCGACCAAATTGTGTTTCTAAAGTATCGACCAGTAACTCATAGTCTCGAGGAGAGGCGCTGGAGAGTTGCAAAGGCAGAATAGCCGGTTGTGGTGCACCTAGGCTTTCAATTTCATCATAAATGACTTCAAGCTTGTTTAAGGTGCGTCCATGCAGGACGACGGTTGCCCCATGCAGGGCATAGCTAATTGCAGCTGCACGACCAATACCATCGCCCGCACCTGTAATCAGGATAATGCGATCTTTTAACAGATCGGGGCGAGGTTGATATTCTGAATATTTCATTGCCTACCTCCTCGTTTATATATTGTTATGTCGTTATGAAATCAGAGAATTGTTATGTTGTTTAGATGAAACCAGCTGATTAATCACTTGATGTAATTCGGTAACTGTCTTGACTATACAATCAGCGTGCCATGCTGTTAAGTCATCTTTGTGTTGCAATGGTAAATAACCATAGCCTGCCAAGATGGTATACATATTGGCGTTACGACCGGCATCAATATCGCGGGGATGGTCACCCACATAGATACAGTCTTCAGGCTGAAGCTGAATGTGCTTGGCTGCCAGATACATCGGTTCAGGATCAGGTTTGGTTTTACTGACATCTTCAGGGCAAACCAGAACCGCACAGCGCTCAGACAAGTTCAGCGCCTTAAGCAAGGATTCGCTGAGCCAGCGTGGTTTGTTGGTGACAATGCCCCAGGGAATATCCTGGCTTTCCAGTTCTTCAAGCAGGGGATACATGCCTTCGAACAGGTCGGTATCTACCGCAATATCTTGCCCATACAAATCTAAAAAACGTTGTCGATGGGCAAGGAAAACCGGATCTTCAACATCCAGTTCTGGATAGACCAGTTTCACCATGGCACGTGCGCCTTCAGACACCTGGGTGCGAATCAAATCAGCCGCCACGATTTCACATTGTTTATCGCGGCACATGTCCTGAATAATGCGAATAAAGTCGGCAGCGGTGTCAATCAGGGTGCCATCTAGGTCAAACAGTACAGCTTTCATTAGGCACCTTCTTTTACCGTATAAACCATGTAGTTCACATCCACATTCGGTGCCAGCCAATAGCGTTTGGTAATCGGGTTGAAATGTAAACCGGTCATGTCTTTGAGTTTTAAGCCTGCACCACGGATGTCATGCGCAAGTTCAGAAGGCTTGATGAATTTATGATAATCATGCGTGCCTTTAGCTAGCATGCGTAACACATATTCCGCGCCAATAATCGCAAATAAATAAGATTTTGGATTACGGTTAATGGTCGAGAAGAACACATGACCACCCGGTTTGACTAACTTTTGGCAAGCCTGAATAATTGATGCCGGATCGGGCACATGCTCAAGCATTTCCATGCAAGTGACTACGTCATATTGTCCGGCTTGTTCTTCTGCCAATTGTTCTACCGGAACCTGGCGATATTCAATATTCTCAACGCCTTCTTGTTCTGCATGGATACGCGCCACATTTAAGGGTGCTTCACCCATGTCGATGCCCAAAACATTTGCACCTCGACGTGCCATGCTTTCAGACAAAATACCGCCACCACAGCCGACATCGAGGACTTTTTTGCCGGCAATGCCACCTGAATGTTCATCAATCCAATTTAAGCGTAAAGGGTTAATTTGATGCAGTGGACGGAACTCAGAATGCTGATCCCACCATATGGCTGCGAATGCTTCAAATTTGGCAATTTCTTGTGGATCAACATTCAATTGCGACATCGGTATCACCTCAATCAAGTCGTTATATTTTAAAAAAAGTTATAGGGGCTTAGTGTAGCGTTTATTCTCAAAAAAGCGATAAAAGCCGTAAAAAAGTTCACAGAATGAAAACGAATTCGGCATAATTGATTTATAGTCATCGTATAAATTAATCATAACGATTTAGAGGACAATAAGTTCAATGAAAAAATTCCTTTTAGGTAGTGTTGCTACTGCTATTTTTGCCTGTTCAGGCACGGCAATGGCAGCCAATTTTGTCGCAGGTAAAGATTACACCGTGGTTGCCAACCCGGGTAAAGTTGACGTTCCTGGAAAAATTGAAGTACGTGAGTTCTTTTGGTACGGCTGCCCACACTGCTTTAAACTAGAGCCGCATATGCAGGCTTGGCTCAGAAAAATTCCTAAAGATGTCAACTTTGTGCGCACACCTGCTGCGATGAATCCAGTCTGGGAACAAGGTGCACGCGGTTATTATGTGTCTGAAGCCTTGGGCGTTCGTAAGCAAACTCACTTGCCTTTATTCCATGCGATTCATGCGGGTGGGCAACAGATTTTTGACCAAAAATCACAAGCAAAATTCTTTGTGAAATATGGCGTACCTGAAGCAAAATTCAACAGCATGTTTAATTCATTCGCGATTACTTCAAAAGTGGCGCAATCTAAGAAACTGGCACAACAATATCAATTGAGCGGTGTTCCTGCCGTGGTTGTGAATGGTAAATATGTAGTCCAAGGTGAAGATGCAAAAGTGACTCAAGTAGTCAGCTACCTGGTGGAAAAAGAACGTAAAGCGAAATAAGTTTTATGTGCTAAAAAACCCGCTCATTGCGGGTTTTTTTTTATGTTTTATTTTGAGTGAATTACTCAGTGATTGCCTTTGAAGTATCCCAGTTCGAGATACCACGGAAAATCACATGTACCTGGGTAATGGTTTGTAATTTAAATTTTTTTTGTTGCTCTAAACGTTCTTCAGCTTGATAGTGACGATTGATGTCCATCCAGGTCATTGCCCAGGTAAAAGATAAATTAATTAAGATATTAGAAATAACCTGAAGGTCTTGTACATTGCGGATGTGCTGTACCGTTTCCATTTTGCATAGGTCATTGGCCAAATCTTCAACTAAAAAATTAATTTCCCGGGCAATGGCATGGCGAATCACTTCTGATCCCCCCCAACGCTCGGCAATCATAAATACCCAGGGTTCAGGATTATACTCAACCGCCTGAAAAAACAGGTCCAGGCTGATTTGCGCTTTGGTATTGGGTTGATAGATATAGGCTTGTCCAAGTTGATGCAAAATGCCTTTTAAATGCAGGGCAACCTGATCGACCACTTCCAGTCCAAGCTCATTCATGTCTTGAAAATGGCGATAAAATGCAGTGGGGACCAGCCCCACATGACGAGCGATTTCACGCAAACTGATACTACTAAAAGAACGTCCAGACGTGCTTAAAGCAAGCGCGGCATCCAAAAGTGCTTGGCGGCTTTGTTGTTTACGCTCATCCCGTATCGACATTCGAGTACCCTAAAAAAAATCTGCATGAAGTCTATCAAAAAAAAACAAATTAAACGACGAGTGTCAGTGAACATATGTTGACTGAGTTGAAAAATAATTATAGTGTACAAGTGTTCACTGTAAGAACATCTGTTCACTCAAATAAATAACCAGCAATAAAAAAGAGGAACGTCATATGAGTCATGTGATGCAGTACCAACCGCAATGGATTCGAGAAGATTTCGTCGATTTTATTGCTGAAAAAGTGAATCCAGTTTGGGCATGGAAAAAAGTGAAAGCCAGTATTGTTGACGTACACATGCTGAGTGCAGACTTTTATCAAATTCAGCTTCAGCCAAATCATAACTTTCATGCAAAAGCGTTTCGTGCTGGACAAAGTATTTTAGTGACTGTGGTGATTGCAGGTGTTCGTCAGCAACGTAGTTATTCCATTGTGAAAATCACCGAGACGGGCAATATCGTGATTGCGGTGAAACGTCAGGGTAAAGTATCTAATGCTTTAACCCATTTGGCGGTAGGCAGCGTGGTGGAAATCTCTCAAGTTCAGGGTGATTTCACATTAACGTCATCTCAAGATTCTATTCTATTGCTGGCATCAGGTAGTGGCATCACAGCGATTTATTCGCTATTACAACAGGCACTTACTCAAAAGGTAAGTCAAATTGATCTGCTGTACTTTACCCGTGATGATGCTTTTCATAGCGAATTACAGCAATTATCAGAACAATATTCACAATTTCACTACCACCATTTCAATACACTTGTACAGAAACAACATTTAAGCGTAGAACTGCTTGAAAGTACGGTCGCTGATTTTGGGCAACGCCAAAGTTATGCCTGTGGTGCCAAGGGCATGATGCAAAGCCTGAATCAGATTTATCAACAGCTGGGTATTGCTAATCAATTAAAACAGGAATATTTTCAGGTAGTTGTAGATGAAACTGTACAAGTGCAACCGGTGGTATTCTTACGTGCACAACAAGAGTTTGAAGCAAAAATCAATTTACTTGAAAGCGCTGAACAGGCAGGTTTGAAGCCGGCACATGGCTGTCGTATGGGCATTTGCAACACTTGTACCTGTACTAAAGTGAGCGGCTCAACCAAAAATCTGCTGACCGGTGAAATTGATCACGATAGCAATACCCAAATTAAGTTGTGTATTAGCCAAGCCGTCAGTCCTGTCGTGATTAACCTTTAAATAAAATAATTTTAGGGCATTTAAGCGATTTCTCGCACTTTTCACAAAAGCAGTGCCTGATTTCCGCTTCGGAGAAAAACAATGAATATGTCAGTTAAGTTTCCAGAAGATAGTAAATCAAAACATTTGAGTGCTGAACAAATTGCTGAATTGGGTCAAAAAATCGATGCGATCCGCCGTGAAATTATGGACAGCATTGGCGAGCAAGATGCCAAATACATTTATAAAATTCGTGATTTTGTCCGTTATAGCGAAATCGCGTCACGCGGGATGTTAATGTTTGGCGGCTGGATTCCACCAGTGTGGTTAGCGGGCACCGGTTTATTGGGCCTGTCCAAAATCGTCGAAAATATGGAACTGGGTCATAACGTTATGCATGGTCAGTTCGACTGGCTCAATGATCCGACTTTAAACGGTGCCAATTACGATTGGGACACCATGGCGACAGGCGATGACTGGAAATACACGCATAACTATATCCACCACACTTACACTAATATTGTCGGTAAAGACCATGATGTTGGCTACGGTTTAATTCGTGTTAGCGAGTCGCAAAAATGGGAACCGCGCTTTTTATTTAATATTCCTTTAACCATTCAATTGATGGTGTTCTTTGAATGGTATGTGGGCTTACAAAACCTACACTTGGAAGATGCAATTGCCTATAAAACCAAAACCTGGAAACAAGTCTGGGCAGATTCTGAAAAATTCCGTAAGAAAGCGCTACGTCAGGTAGCAAAAGATTATGTGTTTTTCCCATTAATTGCCGGTCCAAATGCGCTTCCTGTATTTGCAGGCAATGCCGTGGCCAATGTGATTCGTAGTCTATGGGCATCAGCCGTGATTTTTAATGGTCATTTCACTGAAGATGCAGAAACCTTTGAACTGGACAATACTGAAAATGAAACCCGTGCAGAATGGTATTTACGCCAAATTCGCGGATCGAGTAATTTTAGCGGCACAGAATGGTTACATATTTTAAGTGGTAATTTGAGCCATCAAATTGAACACCATTTATTCCCGGATATGCCGGCGAACCGTTATGCAGAAGCAGCACCCAAAATTCGTGCCTTATGCGCAGAGTATGGAATTAACTATAACGAAGCTAGTTTCTTTAAACAGTTTGGCAGTGTTTGGGTGCGTTTAGCCAAATGTTCATTACCGAATTCCTGGACAGCATCGGTTGAGCAATCCAAACAAAAGTTAAAAACCTTATTTCGTTTTTAAGGCTGAACAGAGAGATGTGAGGTCGCGCATAATAGGTGTTTCATTCAACTGATGGCTAAATAAAAGCAGCATGATTTTATAGTTTTTGCCAATCGACAATGTCCCGGTAAAACCTTCAAGCTTGCTTCTGTTATACTAGGCCGCAATGAATTTTAGCCAAAGAGAACCCATTATGCGTATCGACCAACGTACTTTAGATCAATTACGTGACGTAAAAATTACCCGTAACTATACGCGTTATGCTGAAGGTTCAGTATTGATTGAATTTGGTCATACTAAAGTTCTTTGTACTGCAAGTATTGATAATTCCGTGCCACGTTTCCTTAAAGGCAAGGGACAAGGCTGGGTAACCGCTGAATACGGTATGTTGCCACGTTCAACACATACCCGTAGTGACCGTGAAGCTGCCCGTGGTAAACAGAGTGGCCGTACTCAGGAGATTCAGCGTCTGATTGGTCGTAGCTTACGTGCCATGGTCGATTTGAAAAAACTGGGTGAAAACACCATTACCATTGACTGTGATGTGATTCAGGCTGATGGCGGTACACGTACTGCTTCAATTACCGGTGCGGCTGTTGCATTGATTGATGCCATGAATGTGTTGCTTGAGAAAAAGAAAATCAAGCAAGATCCACTGAAAGGCTTGGTGGCTGCAATTTCTGTGGGTATGTATAAAGACGAAGCCTTATTGGATCTGTGTTATGAAGAAGATTCAAGCTGCCAAACTGACTTAAATGTGGTGATGACACAAGCAGGTGAGTTTATTGAAGTGCAAGGTACTGCCGAAGAGAAACCATTTACTCGTGCGCAGTGTAACGAGATGCTTGAATTGGCTGAAAAAGGCATTCAAGAATTGATTAAAAAACAACAGGAAGCTTTAGGCTGGTAAGTTGTTTATTTGAAGATACAAAAAACGCACCTCAAGGTGCGTTTTTTTATGGATAAGTCACAAGCTGGATACAAAAAGGCTGCAATTTCAACCCCTTTTGAAACGCAGGCTTAAGATCAAGTTCATATTCAGTGGCTAGACTGATGCTTATTTACAGGAGCATTAGATGTTAAATATCATCATCTTGGTTGTATCTGTTGTCACTCTGGCACTCATGACCAGTGATCCGCGAGCTTCCGAACAAAAATCTATCCAATCCGCTTGGCAACAGAACACACCCTCCAGTGAAATGCAGGATTTAAGCGCTGAACCGAAATCTAAACCGCAAAATGACACTGAACAGACTTAAGCATTAAAGCGCATCGATAAATCAATTGCTTTGACATCTTTGGTTAAAACGCCCATCGAAATATAGTCGACCCCAGACGTGGCTACTTCACGTAAATTTTCAATAGTGATGTTGCCCGAAGCTTCCAGCTTGCAACGACCGGCAACATGCTTAACCGCATCAATCATTTGTTGTTGACTGAAATTATCCAGCATCACGATATCGGCATGAGCCTCTAGAGCCTGATTCAGTTCATCCCAAGTTTCGACTTCAACTTCTACAGGCTTACCCGGTGCAATGTTGTGTGCTTTGGCAATTGCTTGTGCAATACCGCCCGCGGCCATAATGTGGTTTTCTTTAATCAAAAAGGCATCAAACAAACCGAGACGATGGTTTTGACCGCCACCAATGGCGACAGCATATTTTTGCGCAATACGTAAGCCGGGAAGGGTTTTACGGGTATCTAACAATTTGGTGTTTAAACCTTCTAATTGTTTTACATATTCAGCTGTTTTCGTGGCTACTGCAGAAAGCGTTTGTACAAAATTCAGCGCAGGACGTTCAACCGTGAGTAAGCTGCGTGCCGAACCGGCTAATTTTAAAAAGGCCTCATTGGCTTGTACGCGCTCGCCATCATTTTTCAGCCAGGTCACTTGCACATTGGCATCATAAGCCTGAATGAGGGCATTGACCCAAGGCTGACCGGCCAGCACCATGTCTTCACGGCTAATGATGGTTGCAGTGGCTTGCTCATCTTCAGGAGTTAATAAAGCGGTGATATCACCCTCGCCAATATCTTCTTGTAAAGCCTGTTGAATATTGATCTGGATTGCGTGTTCCAACAAAGATTGAGATATGCTCATTAGAATTCCGTATCTTTTTTAGCCCATGAAAATTGCGCGTTATATTAGCATTGTTCATTTAAAAGAAATGTTTTTTCCACGGATTTTTATCTCTGGAATTTGAGATTTTAAGCTTAAAGTTTTAGGATTGCGCTAAAATCATCTACTTACGCGAAAATAAGACTCAGGATAGGAATATGCAACAGGCACCGTCTTTTCAGGTCATCGATGGTCAGTTAATCGGTGCAAGGCAAGTATCATCCCCGAATTATAATCAACGTCCCGAACACACTGAAATTCAGTTGGTAGTAGTGCATAACATCAGTTTGCCACCCTCGCAATTTGGTGGCGGCTATATTGAACAGTTTTTTCAAAATCAGCTGGATTGGTCAAAGCATCCTTATTTTCAGAGCATTGAAGGCATGCAGGTGTCTACCCATCTGTTAATTTTGCGCACTGGCGAAGTTTTGCAATTCGTGAATTTCAATGACCGTGCCTGGCATGCAGGACGTTCGAGCTATTTAGCCAAAAAAGAATGTAATGATTATTCGATTGGCATTGAGCTTGAAGGCAGCGATGACCAGCCTTTTGAAGAGGTGCAATACAGCATATTGGCAGAGATCATTGCTACATTACAGGCAGCCTATCCGAAGATATTACAACATCTGGCCGGGCACTCGGATATTGCTCCAGGACGTAAAACCGATCCGGGCCCATATTTCGATTGGCCAAAAACCAGAGCATTAATACAACAATGCAAAGTAGATTAATAGCTGCTCGACTTTAAGATTTAACAACGAAATTCCTGTCGAGTTTCTTTACAATAGCGACTTATTTTAATACTGGGTGGAAACGATGGCGCTGTGGCGGTCGACCTTTATTGTCAGTGCAATGACCATGTTGTCTCGGGTTTTGGGTTTAGTCCGAGATGTGGTGTTGCTGAATGTGTTTGGTGCAGGTAAAGATTTCGATACCTTTGTAGTTGCCTTTCGTATCCCCAACTTCTTTCGGCGGCTGTTTGCCGAAGGGGCATTTTCGCAAGCTTTTATTCCGGTTTTAACCGAATATAAAACCACGAAAACCCATGCTGAAGTGCAAATTCTGATTAGTCGGGTATTTGGTTGTCTCGCAACCTTTATGACCCTGCTGACTTTTATCGCGATGATTGCTGCACCGGCAATTATGTATATCTATGCACCGGGCTTTCATAGTGATCCCGAAAAATTTGCCTTAGCAACCGACATGTTCCGGCTGACCATTCCATATTTGTTATTTATGTCACTGACTGCTTTTGCGAGCAGTATCTTGAATAGTTATGGTTCATTTTCGACCCCAGCTTTTGCGCCAGTTTTACTGAATGTCACCATGATTGCCGGGGCATGGTGGTTAACGCCGTATATGGCCGAACCGATTATGGCCTTGGGTTGGGCGGTCGTGGCTGCAGGGGTATTGCAACTGGCGATTCAAATCCCGGAGCTATGGCGCAAAAATCTGCTGATTCCACCTAAAGTTGATTTTAAACACGAAGGGGTCGATCGCATCATGAAATTGATGCTTCCGGCATTATTTGGTGTATCGGTGACGCAAATCAATTTGCTGCTGAACACCATCTGGGCATCCTTTATGCAAGATGGTTCAGTGTCTTGGTTATACAGTGCCGAGCGTATGACTGAATTGCCTTTAGGCTTAATTGGTGTTGCTATTGGTACGGTGATTCTACCTTCTCTTTCTGCACGTCATGCTGAACAGGATCAGTCCAAGTTCCGTGGCATGATCGACTGGGCTGCAAAAGTGATTATGCTGGTCGGTATTCCAGCCAGCATTGCCTTGTTCATGTTATCGACTCCTATCATTCAAGCCTTGTTCCAACGCGGGCAATTCACCCTTGAAGATACGCAAATGACGGCATTGGCTTTGCAATGTATGAGTGCCGGGGTGATTTCCTTCATGTTGATTAAAGTCTTTGCTCCGGGTTTTTATGCACAGCAAGATACCCGAACACCCGTACGTGTAGGCTTAATGGCCGTTGCTGCCAATGCAATTTTAAACGTGATCTTTATTGGCTTCTTTAAACTGATCCATTGGGAAGCAGAACATATGGCCTTGGCCTTGGCATCTTCAGGTTCTGCACTGGTGAATGCGGGGATGCTGTATTTCTATCTGCACCAACGCAATATTTTCCGTTTTGGAGGGCACTGGAAAAAACTTTTCCTTCAGTTCGCCATCGCCAATGCGATCATGATTGCAGCACTTTGGTATGCCTTGACTTGGTATAACGGCGATGTATCGCAATGGATTCGTATTTTCGAAGTGATTGGACTTTGCGTGGTCGGTGTTTTGGCTTATGCGATTGGTCTGCTCGTAACTGGGTTTAGACCGCGTCATTTAAGACCATAATCAACAGATCAAGAATTTATTCTTTATATTAGAATAATCTTGGAATAGTGACCTGAATTAAATGGGTGAAAATTACTTTAATTTTTGCTCAATTTAATTCAGGTTTTTTATTCTTCAAAAGATAAAATTTGAATATGAAAAAGAGCCTATTTAGGCTCTTTTACTTAAAGTGAATATGTTGTTTAAAGATAAGTAATTATATTTTTCCTCGGGAAAGGAAACCGACGATTGCTAAAATAACCGCAATGACGAGTAAAATAATTGCAAAATCTTTAGATAAACCTGCGACACCAGCGAAACCTAGTAGGCTGGCTATAAGTGCAATCACTGCAAAAATAATCGCCCAACGAAACATAAGCGTTCTCCGTGTGTTGTTATTTTCAAAGTAGATTTAGTATAGGGCTTAGAAATTCCTAAACTGTTATGCTTGTGTTTAAAAAATGTTCACTTTGACAGTAAATATATGATTCAAAGTAAAAATAACATCCATACATTGTGAACTTGAACACGTTATAATAATGGCTAACTTCTCTTGTTTTTTAGTTTTATGACTGAACAATTACGTCCGGAATTTTGGAAAAAATATTCTTTAGCTGAACTGAATCCTACCGAGTGGGAGGCGCTTTGTGATGGTTGTGGTTTATGTTGTCTGATTAAACTAGAAGATGAAGAACTCGGCGAAGTGGCTTATACCAAGGTGTCGTGTAAACTTTTAGATTGCAAAACAGCGCGTTGCAGCAATTATGCACAGCGTCTTGACTATGTTCCTGATTGTATTCAACTGACACCTGAAAAATTAGCTGAAATTCACTGGTTACCACCGAGTTGCGCTTACCGTCGCTTAAAGGAAGGCAAGAAATTACCATCTTGGCATTATTTAAATACCGGTACACGTGAGAGTATAATTAAAGCGAAAAAGTCGGCAGCAGGGCGCTGTATTTCAGAAGTCGAAGTCAATGAAGAGGATCTTGAGGAATATATTGTCCGTTGGGTGCGTTAATCTGATTGGCTCAATAATTCAAAAATGTCTGTTTGAATATTACCTCTAAACCATGTGGCCTTAATAAGGTAACAGTTACCGCATAACCCCTTATTTTTGAACAGATTAGATCATGTAGTTGCGGCTTAAGATTGAGCTATCATCACAGGTTGTAACAGTTGAGTGGCATCATTAGATGGCATGGGGCGATAGAAATAAAAACCTTGTCCAGTATGACAATCACATGCTTTCAACGCATCCACTTGTTCTAAGCATTCAATGCCTTCAACCAATATCTCCAGAGAAATGCTGGCACCAATTTGGCTGATCGCTTTGACAATGGCCAGTGACGAAGGATCATCGTGAATGTTTTCTATAAAGTGACGATCTATTTTAAGGCAATCGACCGGATAGTTTCTTAAGCGGGTTAAAGACGAATGTCCGGTACCAAAATCATCTAATGAAATGCGAATACCGGCTTGTTTTAATAGCCCCAATGCGCGAACAACATAGTCAGAGCCACGTTCCGAAAGACTTTGCTCGGTAATTTCAATTTCCACCATTTCATGGGGAATATGAAACTGAGCGAGTCTGTTTAACAGCATTTCTGCATAGTTATCTCTTAAGAATTCGACCGGTGCGGCATTGATTGAAATGGGTAAAAGTTCCAGTCCAGATTCACGCCATTGGGTCATATCCTTAAACACTTTTAACTGCATGATCTCGCTGATGCGCGTTGCCAGTTCATAGTCCTGAAAAGCGGAGAAAATATGTGCAGGAAGTTGGATTTGATCCTCCGCATCATACCAGCGCAGTAAAGCCTCAAAGCCAGTGACTGTTCCATATTTCAGACTGACTTTGGGTTGATAGAAGGGAATAATCTTATCACTGTGGAGAATGGCTCGGGCGAGGGAGAGCTGTTTGGTGGTGAGCTCTATGCTCTGGAACATGGCGTTCTTAAACATTCGGATACCACCGCGACCGCTGATTTTAAGATCATTGAGTGCTACATCTGCACATCGCAGTAAATTTGAACTATTTTGTGCATCGCGAGGATAAATGGCACAGCCGACACTCATCCCGCCATTAATATATTGTCCTGCATAGCAAATCGGGATATCCAGCTGTTGCCGAGCTGTTTTTGCAATTTCGAATAATTCAGCTTCATCGGTCAGATGAGGCACAATAATGGCAAATTCATCCCCGCCTAGGCGTGCAACAACGATTTCATCTTTAAAACAACCACTGAAACGTTGACCTAAAATTTGGAGTAAATGATCGCCGGCGATATGTCCTAAAGTGTCATTGATATGCTTGAAATAGTCTAAATTAATCAGCAAAAAGCCGATGGATTGGTTTTGTTGGCGTGCATTTTGAATGGTCTTTTTGAAAATTTTATTAAATGCACGACGATTATATAAACAGGTTAATTCATCTGTTTCGATGAATTGTTGCAGGCTTTTTTCAGCAATTTTTTGTTGGCTCATATCTCGATCGATACAGAGAATGTTTTGTATTGAGTCATCTTCATTTTGCACCGGGGTTAAAATATTATCCCCATATTGTGGTGTTTGACCTGAAATTGCACTCATCCCATCAAAGCGTGCATTTTTACCTTTTGCAACATGAGTCAAAGCCTGTTGTCCTGAATTTTGAACATTGTCAGGCAATAAGTTGAGCCAAGGCATACCAAACTTTTTTTCACTGAGTGATACACTTAAAGCCAGACAACCTGAACGATTCCTATGGCTAACACGTCCATCGGGTGTCAAAAGTTTAATACAATCCATACTGGCATCGAGCATTTTGCTTTCGGCATAAACTTGTTGATTCAGTTCAAATTGCTTTAAATAGTGATCATGAATGTCGGTTGCTGTCATCAGCCATTCAGTATTGTCTAAATTTTGCGGATGTTGCACGGCAATCAAACACACTCGATATCCCTTTTCATGATGTTTAATCCGGCATTTTTTTTCGAAATTTTGTTGTGTTGGTCGGGCTTGTTGCCAAAGAATACTGAAATATTCGAAATCTTCAGGGTGAATGAATTTTTTACAATCAGCAGTGTCGTATAGATTAGGAGTCATACCAAGATAGCCACAAAGCGCTTGATTATAATAATGCTTGTTTTGTTTATTTTTCATCCAGATGAGTTGCGGTAATTGATCTAATACATTTTGAAGAATTAAATTTTCTGTATTTAATTGAGAATTATTGGCCTGAGTAGTGTGATCGGGTTTGTTTTTAAAAATATATCTCATGCAGTTCACCCATTAAAACGACCAAAATGCCAAAAAGCGTGATGTATTTCACGCAATGATTATGTACTTCATAAATAAGAAGTGGAATTATTAAGCATATTTTTCTTAATATTGACTATCACAGTAAATCTACTTGGTTATTTTTAAAAGTAAATTCAGACAATAGGCACAATAATGATTAATAATATTGCCGATTCTTTTAAAAAAACAGTATGATTTTTTTGTAAAACAATTCAATTGAAATACGCGATATTAAAATTACATAGTAGACTTGTTTTAAGCACACTCAAGAAATAACAAGATGTCAGATAGTCATATTCCACTTCCTGAACGGCTTCGTCCGCGTGATTTATCAGAAATTATTGGTCAAGATCATTTATTAGGTGATCAGGCTCCTTTACGCCAAATGATTGATCAAGGGCATTTACCCTCGATTATTTTTTGGGGACCACCGGGAGTCGGGAAAACCACCATTGCTTTGCTTCTTGCGCAGGCGGTTGATCGAACTTTTGTCAGTTTATCTGCCTTGAATACCGGAGTGAAAGAACTCCGTGAAATCATTGCTGAAAGTGGTGATTTACTCAAACCTGTGGTGTTTATTGATGAAATTCACCGTTTTAACAAGTCACAACAAGATGCCTTATTGAATGCAGTGGAAAAGGGCAAAATCACGCTGATTGGTGCAACCACAGAAAACCCTTCCTTTGAAGTGAATAGTGCGTTGTTATCACGTTGTCAGGTCTATAGCCTGAATGCTTTAGATGCCGATGCAATCCAGACTCTATTGGATCAAGCATTGAAAAATGATGCTTTTTTAAAAGAACGATCTATTCAGATTGAAGAATATGAAGCACTGATTCAATTTGCTGCGGGAGATGCACGTAAGGCACTCAATCTGTTGGATCTTATCGCCAGCACCTTTGAACCTGACCTTGAAAATATCATTACCAATGCAATTGTGGTGAAAGTCGCACAGCAAAATATTGCCCGTTATGACAAATCGGGCGAGCAGCATTATGACCTGGTTTCTGCCTTTATTAAATCAATTCGCGGTAGCGATCCGGATGCGACTTTATATTGGATGGCACGCATGCTCAAAGGCGGCGAAGATCCGGTGTTTATTGCACGCCGTATGTTGATCGCAGCATCTGAAGATATTGGTAACTCAAATCCGAATGCGCTGCTTCTTGCAGGAGAATGTTTCCGTTCGGTACAAGCTGTGGGTATGCCGGAATGCCGGATTATTTTGGGGCAGTGTGCCGTGTATTTGGCAACCAGTGCGAAAAGTAACAGTACTTATTTGGCCATTAACAAGGCTTTAGATTTAGCTGAAAAAACCGCGAATTTACCGGTGCCATTGCACCTAAGAAATGCACCAACCAAATTGATGAAAGAGCAGGGCTATGGCGTGGATTACCTTTATCCGCACAATTATCCAGAGCATTTTGTTTTGCAAGAATATTTACCGCCTGAATTGAAAGGTACCAAGTTGTATGAATCTGCGCGGAATAAACGTGAAGTAGAAGGTGAAAAACTTCAGCAACGTCGCTGGCAGCAGGAACAACAACAGCAATAAAAAAAGCCCAACTCAGAGCGAGTTGGGCGGAAAATAGGATGTCTTAGGGGAGATACATCCTAGAGGGTAAACAGGAATCTGCTCGGCAAGGCATCAGAGGAAGATTCAATTCCGATGTTGCTTGGTATACAAATTATATTACGGGCTTAACTTAATAATGTAAAAACGATCATTTTTATTAGTAACATTTATTTTTACGATTTAATAGGGCATAAAAAACCGAGCCATCAGGCTCGGTTTTTTGAATCCGCGTACGGATTAGATATCAGAAAGGTCGATACCTAAACGTGTCGCTACTTCTTCATAAGCTTCAACAACACCGCCTAAACCTTGACGGAAACGGTCTTTGTCGAGTTTTTTCTTGGTGTCTTTGTCCCATAGACGGCAACCATCTGGAGAGAATTCATCACCAAGAACAATACGGTCGTGGAACACACCAAATTCAAGTTTAAAGTCAACAAGCAGCATGTTGCCTTTGTCGAACAAATCTTTAAGTACGTCGTTTACTTGATAAGTCAGTACTTTCATTTGTTCAAGTTGTTCAGCAGTCGCCCAACCCAAAGCAATCGCTTGAGATTCGTTGACCATTGGATCGCCAAGTGCATCGTCTTTGAAGAACAATTCGAAAGTAGGCGGAACAAGCTCTTTACCTTCTTCCACGCCTAAACGACGGCACAAGCTACCTGCTGCGTAGTTACGAATAACACATTCAACAGGAACCATTTTCAATTTTTTCACTAAAACTTCAGTAGGAGAAAGAAGTTTTTCAAAGTGAGTTTCAATGCCAGCAGCAGCCAATTTTTCCATGATGAAGGCGTTAAAACGGTTGTTCACCTTGCCTTTACGATCCAGCTGTTCGATTTTTTCGCCGTTAAATGCAGATGCATCGTCACGGAAGACTAGGATGAGGTGATCTGCACTGTCTGTTTCATAAACAGATTTCGCTTTACCAGTATAGAGCAAGGTTTGTTTCAACATGGGGGAACCTTTTTCAAAAAAAAATGCCTAGTACGACTAGGCTGGCCAATTTTGGTAAATCTGGGTTAATAGTTCTGCAGCTTTTTCTTTGTCTGCAAAGCTATTATCGGCATTGAACACAGCGATGTTATTGCTTGTTCCTACAGATGTCAGTCTTAATACATAGATCTGTTGATCGACCTTAATGGTTACTTCGTAACGATTTTTACTTTGACCAACAATGGTATGGTTCAGGCTGCTGAGGGTAGCAAGTGTGTACTGCCAAATTGTAGCAGAATTTCCATCAATTTTGAGCAATGGATTTTGATTTCCATCACGTACTAATTGTGGACGACTGACATTTGTGCTGTCATCTTGGCGATCTGTTGGCACATTTGCCTGAGCTTTTTCAGGGCGAGGTAGAGCAAAACGGTTGCCACGTTTATTTTCAAGCTTGGGTGCATGCTCAATTGCAAGTGGGTCAACCATCGGAGACGGATACAATGGCGTTGCAGGTCGAACCATTGAGCCTTCAGGATATTTCAGGGGTTCAGAGGTTGCAGTATTTTTATAATCCAGTGAACCATTGCTGATTCCGATTGAACTACAACCCACTAAACTGAATGCTGAAAGTGCAAGGGTTAAACCAAAACGTAATTGCATAGTGTTGTGCTCTTTATTTAATGACACCAGAAGCGCTCAGTGCTTCACGCAACGGTGTACGATATTGTTCTGCAAGAGGAGTTAATGGTAAGCGAATACCGGTACCAATTAATCCCATTTCATGAAGTGCCCATTTCACAGGAATTGGGTTGGATTCACAAAATAGAATATTGTGTAAATTTGCAACTTTATTATTTAAAGCTTCAGCACGTTCTGCATCACCTGCGAGTGCGGCAGCACAGATTTCGCTCATTTCTTTCGGTGCCACATTGGCAGTCACAGAAATGTTGCCTTTTGCGCCCACGCCCATCAGCTGGTATGCAGTCGCATCATCACCCGAGTAAACGGTCATGTCTTTACCGTGTAATCCTTCAATAAGTGCTTGACCACGAGGAACATCACCGGTTGCGTCTTTAATCCCAATAATTTGCGGGATGTCGGCAAGGCGAATCACTGTTTCATTTAACATGTCGACGCCAGTACGACCTGGTACATTGTAAAGAATTTGTGGTAAATCAACAGCTTCAGCAATAGCTTTATAATGCTGATATAAGCCTTCTTGTGTCGGTTTGTTGTAATAAGGTGTGACCAGAAGCGCTGCATCTGCACCCAAATCTTTGGCTTCTTTGGTGAGTTCGATCGCTTCATGGGTCGAGTTCGCACCCGTACCTGCAATCACAGGAATACGTTTGTTGGCTACACGAATGATTTCGGCAATGACTTTGGTGTGTTCTGCCATGCTTAAGGTCGAAGCTTCACCAGTTGTGCCTACAGCAACAATACTATTGGTACCTTGTGCTATATGCCACTCAACGAGCTTTTCTAGACCCTTCCAATCTACGCTGCCATCTTCAAACATCGGAGTGACGATTGCGACAATTGAACCTTGGATGATCTGTGCTTGCTGAGTCATTTTGAAAAAATATCCTATTTGTCCATCCGGCTGAGGTAGAAAAACATAAATTTGGATGGGTGCGTATTTTGATTTATAGCAATTTCACTACGATTAAGCGTAATTGAATAATGCTTATGCAAATTATGAACGAACAAACGATGAAGAACAATATGCTTTAGTCAAACCATATAAAAACTTTATGAAAAGCAATGGAAAAATTTACTGAACAATACAAAAGTCACGTTTTTTAAATTTGGGTTCACTAAAATTTTGATCAGCATCGTTGTAACTGCCTACTTGTTATAACTCAAAAGTGCCGTTAAAGCTGTCATAAAAGTGCTTTAAAGCCAATCACATCGGTAATTCCGGGTAAAAACATCAGGATTTAAGATTTAATAAAGATAAGAATAGACTTGAAAGCTATATAAACCAAGAATTTAAACGACAAATATCATCATTAAAAACTTGGGTAATAATTAGTTAAAACTATAAATAGATTGCTGCACTTTTGCGATGGGCAGACGCTCTTGGATTGAAATCATTATTGTATGGTTCACTTTTTCACCCAGATTAACTCCAGATTAATTGTTTTTGCGACTATGAGTTATTGCATTTAAAAACGTTAAATATCTATTATTTTTATCCATAAATTGTGGATTGTTCCACTTATTGGTAGTTATGTGTATTTCCAGACTCATGGATGATGACGCTCTATTTTGGACACTGATTGAACAAGGATTTTCCAATGGAAAGATCAGATAACAGACATTCCGTCATTACCGTTGCGATTTGTTTTTTAATTGCAGTGATTGAGGGATTGGATATTCAAGCGGCAGGTATTGCAGCAGCCGGTATTCGTGAATCTTTTGGCTTAGATAGTTCTCAATTGGGGGTGTTTTTTAGCGCAGGGATTTTAGGCTTACTGCCTGGTGCACTGGTCGGCGGTCGATTTGCAGATCGTATTGGTCGTAAGAAAGTCCTGATCTGGTCGACAGCAGTGTTTGCCGTATTTACTTTATGTACGGTTTGGGTGAACAGCTTTAACAGTTTGCTGGTAGTGCGTTTCCTGGCGGGTGCAGGTCTGGGCGGTGCGATGCCGATTCTGATCACGCTGGCTTCTGAAGCCGTATCGCCAAAAAATCGTGGTCGTGCCGTGGGCCTGATGTACTGTGGTATGCCGGTCGGTGCTGCGATCCTGTCATTAGTTGCCGCGACTGAATTCGGTGCCAACTGGAAGAATGTGTTCTACTTGGGTGGTTTATTACCGATTTTCGTGATTCCACTGATGATGCTGTTCTTGCCTGAGTCGAAAGAATACCTGAAAGCACAGAACAAAACTGCAGCTGAACTTGCCGCTGCCCCACAAGGTTCATTCAAGGATCTGTTTAACTCGAATAACCTGTTACGTACCCTGTGCATTTGGGTCAGCTACTTCTTCACGCTGATGGTGGTTTACATCATGCTGAGCTGGTTACCATCATTGTTTATGGAACTGGGTTTCACCCGTAAAGATGGTTCAACTGCACAGTTCTACTTCATGGTCACTGCAACGATTGGTACTGTGATTCTAGGTATGCTGACGGATCGCTGGAAAAAAGCTTACGTGATTCTGTTGATGTACGGTGGTATTTTGGCAGGCCTATTGGCATTGAACGGTGCAAGCTCGCTGAACCAGATGTATATGGCTGCAGCATTGGCCGGTGCCTTCGTGATTGGCTGTCAGGGCGTACTGTATGCCTTCGGTAGTATCGTTTATCCGACCGAAGTGCGTGCAACAGGCGTTGGTATGGCATCAGCCGTGGGACGTATTGGTGCCATGTTAGGTCCAGTGATTGCAGGTCAGTTATTGACTGCAGGCTTCGGTGCAGCAGGGGTTATTACCGCAGCGATTCCATGCATCATTATCTCGGCAGTATGTATGCTGATTCTGGTCAACCGCACAAAAGTGTAAGATTAAAAAGATTTAAAAAAGCCTGCATTAGCAGGCTTTTTTTATGGTCAGAAATTAAAAAATTATCGTGTCATTGCTAGGGGGAATTTTCTTTATTTCTTACCGATTGAGAGGAAATAAAAACGAATCCTTCATTTATTATTCATTGCAAAATGATGCAGATATTGAGCTGATTGCAAGATTAGTCCGAATGAACAGTCATTGTATTTTTATCGCTAGCGCTAAAAATCCTCTACTATTTTGCGCTATGCTTGGGCGTAAATCGATATTTCAAGGGATGAAAATAATGCAGAATGCGGCTTTGATTGTGGTGGATGTGCAACGAGGATTTATGCCGGGGGGTAATTTGGCTGTAGCGAATGCCGATCAGATCATTCCGAACATTAATCAATTGGCGCAGTGTTTTGACAATATTGTGATTACCCAAGATTGGCATCCGGAAAATCATATTTCATTTGCTGAAAATCATCCAGCTAAACAGCCTTTTGAAACGATCAAATTAGATTATGGGACTCAAGTGTTGTGGCCTGCGCATTGTGTTCAAGGCACGCCAGATGCCGAATTGCATCCAGATCTCAATTTACCGATTGCACAATTGATTATTCGCAAAGGTTTCCATTCTTCCCAGTGTATATAAGCAATATATGGAATTTTACAATAAGAATATGATTTTAAAGGTAAAATATAAGAATAATAGCGAATTTCCAATTATCTTAAAAAATTCCATATAAAAATTAAAAAAAACTTCATTTCTGATGGTAAAAATTCCATATAAGAAATGTTTTAAATTACTTAATTTCAATTGGTGGGTGCAGAAAAAATGTGGATTTAAACTTAAATAATAAGAAGATAAAAGTATTCTTACTAACAAGGCAGTTGAGCCTATTAATTCTTTATGGACTTAAAGAGCCTGATATTTTAAAGTCACGTTCTAACATCCAACCTGATGTATCTTTCCCATTCTTGTCTATGTACATGATATAGAGCCATGTTTTATTTTCATTCTTAAACTCTTGATATGCTACAACTGAATCTTTCGGAATAAGAAATAGTTGTTTAATCTTACATTGTGCTGATGGTGCAGAATGAAAATAAGTTCTGAATCCTTTTTGACCTTTAACAACAAAACTATATTTAGTTCCATACATAATACTATTGTCATCTGCAATCTTTGAAAGTTGAGAGCAAGTAAGTGCAGAAGCTTTACCACACACAATAAGCAGTGTAGTTATTAATGCTATTTTTTTCATATATTTAATCAAATTTTATGGAAAATTTAGATTATGATTCTAAATCAGTAAAAATCTAAATCAATGCAGATGGAAAAAATAATATGAAATATTTTATAATGTTAGTTTTATCAATTGTCTGTGAAACTGCCTATAGTGCGCCTATGAATGAAGATGCGACTATCTGCTATAAATTCTCAAATGATAAACTAGTTAATAAGTCTAGCTGTATCGTTTCTAGTGGATATGGTGCAGGAGGTTCTTATACTTCTATTGAGCAAAGTGGAAATACTTATTCCATAGAAACAGAAATGTGTTACAAAGCAAAAACAGATGATTATGAAGAATGTGGAACATCACTAAACAATGTAGAAGCTAATTTTTACTATAGAGATTTATTTTATAAAAAAATAAGTGATATGAGCCTAGTTTCTGATAACTCACTAAAATGCTTCATAACTAAGAATAAAAAAATAGATATTTGCTACAAATAAAATGCTGTAGGTGAATAGAAATTAATTAGCAGGGCAATCATAATCATGCTCATTCATTCACGTAGACAGAGCATAGGGTATGTCCACTCAGACTGAGGACATGCTTTACTACACTAAGCTGAAAGTTTAGCTCACTGTAAGCGTCCGCTGAACCCCCACTTTTCTTATCTGCTCAACATCCCGATAGTTGCTATCATGGAATTATGTATAAACCTTATATTGAAATAAAAGGGAGCTTATAGAGATATATAAAAATGAAGGCTTTATTTGAATAGAAATTAAATTTCAGGGGAGTTGTGCTGTTTCA
This sequence comes from Acinetobacter sp. ANC 5378, assembly GCF_013004315.1. NCBI lineage: Bacteria > Pseudomonadati > Pseudomonadota > Gammaproteobacteria > Moraxellales > Moraxellaceae > Acinetobacter > Acinetobacter sp. ANC 5378. The sequence goes on along the minus strand of NZ_JABERK010000066.1, from coordinate 49,600 downwards.
TTCATCTAGATAGAGTAAAATTTTCTTTAACTTTAAAATAATACTTTGAGTAAATTTTTAATGAATATCAATTTAAAAATAGCTTTATTAGCTTTACCCATCTGCATATTAAGCACAAGCAGCCAATCCAGAATTTTTGATATATATCCAAACCCACACTTAACAGACCCATCTTTAGAAACAACATTCGTTTCTAAATTGAGGAATACAAGTATAGAAGATATGGATAAATTGATAGAAGGTGAATGTAGACAATATAGAGACTATGTTTATCTATCAATTCAAAATTGGGATTTAGCAAAATTTAAACATAAGTCATTAGATGAAGCTGAAAATTATTCTCAACGACTAACTGTACAAATTCCATATCAACAATCTAATCAATATACCTTCCCTTTTGGTATAAGAACTTATATTGAAAGCGAGAAAATACTTAAGAACTCTGTACTTAATCGAACAGAGCCTTTAAAACAAAAAGAACTAATAGATGATATGTACTACACATGTATCCAAATGAATAATCAAAAGTATTTTATACTCTTAACTTCAGATAGATACATTGTTAATAATCAAAAGATTTTTCTTACTGAAAATGAGTTATCACAAAAACTTAGTTCAAATAAGTCGTTCTTAGAATTAAAACATACCCCATCTGAAAAAGATAAAATCACTCCATCAAACATAGGGAAAAAAATTAATTTCTCAGAAAAAGATCTTTTAGCTGCAACTACTTTAATTAATGATGATATAAAAAACCATTTTACTTTAAGCACAACTCGTTGGATTGACTATAAAAAAGCATCAATAGATATGCAACTCAGCTTTGATAAATTTATGAAAGAGGGAGGGAGAAACAAAAACTTTGCTGTAATTGCGTCTAGTGTGAAATATCAAAGTCTACAAACTGAAAACTTTAAGAATATAGAAGTCAGAAATGTACAGACATTAGAAAAGCTTTTTGAAAATACTTCAAAAGATACTTTAGAGGAAAAATTCAAAGGTATATTGAAGAGCTTTAATTACTGATAAAAATAGAAAGATATATAACCTATCATTAGACTTATACAGCTCACTACACTTAAAAGGTATTAAACCTATAATAAGCTAGGAAAAAATGTAAGCGTCCGCTGAGCCCCACTTTTTCTAACTCATTAATACCGCGATAGTGTCCACTAAAATTTAAGTGGACACCTATTTATGGATTTAAAGACAGTTATAGACACTGCACCAACGCTAAAAAAGCCCCGTCGAACCTTCACGGCTGAATTTAAACATCAACTTATTCAGCAATGCCAGCAGCCAGATACATCGGTGGCTAAGGTCGCAATGCAACATCAGATCAATGCCAATCTGTTACATAAATGGATTCGTCAGTCCAGATCAATGGTTCCATCATTAACAATCTCATCCATTCCACAGACCGACTTCCTTCCCGTCATTCTTCACCCGACGCCAGTCAAACAAGAAGCACCTCCGCCACCTGTGCCAGAGAAGAAAGCTACCGCTCATATCAGGATTCCATTACATGATGAACAAGGTTCCGTAAGAGATCAGATGATCGAAATCGAATGGCCGGTGGAGTCTGCAACTGAATTACTGCTTTTACTTCAGGGCTTGATCAAATGATCCGTATCGATGAAATCTGGTTGTCTACCCAGCCCATGGACATGCGTGCGGGTATGGATACGGCCATGGCGCAGATTATGAAAGCCTTTGGCTCAATCAAACCGCATTGCGCCTACCTGTTCTGTAATAAACGTGGCCATCGTATGAAAGTGCTGGTACATGATGGACTGGGCATCTGGCTGTGTGCCAGGCGGCTGGAACAGGGAAAATTCCACTGGGCTAAAGTTCACCAGGGTGAAAACGTAGCTCTCAGTCCAGAACAGTTACAGGCACTAATTCAGGGTTTGCCCTGGCAGCGCATTGGACGACAGCAAGTGGTAACAATGCTCTAAACTAGGCTGCTACATTCTGCTATTCTCCAAACGTTCTATTTCCTCTGCGTCATGACCTCAGGCATACTGCGGTCATGAAAATGCTGCCTGATTTAAGCCAACTGACCCATGAACAACTGCTGGAATTTACCCGGCAGTTGGCGATGCAGCATCAGTCTCTGGCACAATCAAATCAAGAATTAGAAAAATCAAACCAGCAATTGGATGCCAAAGTTCAGCATCTTTCTATTCTCAATCAAAAATACGAGCATGAACTGGCGCTGTTTAAAAATCATAAATTCGGCAGTAAAAACGAACATCTTACCGCAAAACAAATCCATCTATGGGACGAAGCGGTCGAAGAAGATATCGCAGCCGTTGATCTAGAATTAGAACGATTAAATGCAGATAAAACCGATGCAGCGACACAGAAAGCCACAGTCAACAAACCTAAACGTCGACTGCTGCCAGATCATCTACACACCATCCGTATTGAGCATGAACCTGCATCAACCCAATGCAGTTGTGGCTGCCAGTTACGTCGTATCGGCGAAGATATCAGTGAAAAACTGCATTTCAGACCGGCACAGTTCTACAAGGAACAGCATGTCCGTGGCAAATGGGTCTGTGATCAGTGCGACACTCTGACTCAGCAAGCGATGCCTGCCTATGTGATTGATAAAGGCATTGCTTCACCTGAATTGCTCAGCCATGTGCTGGTATCGAAGTATGCCGATCATTTGCCGCTGTACCGTCAGCGCCTGATCTATCAGCGGGCGGGCATTGATCTGTCCAGATCTACTTTATCTGACTGGATTGGTCGCTGCGGTGTGGAACTGGAACCTCTGGCCAATGCCTTAAAACAGGTGGTGCTGCAACAGCGGGTGATCCATGCCGATGAAACGCCGGTCACCATCATGCGGATGGGTGATGATGAGAAAAAACCGAAGAAAGGTTATGTCTGGGCCTATGCCACTACACAGTACAATCCAGTTCAGGCAGTGATCTATGACTTTCAGGATAGTCGTTCAGGTCAGCATGCTGAAGCGTTCCTGAATGGCTGGCAGGGTCATCTGGTCTGTGATGATTACAGTGGTTATAAAGCACGCTTTAAATCAGGCCAGGTCATTGAGGTGGGCTGCATGGCACATGCACGTCGTAAATTCCATGAACTGCATGTGACCGGGAAAAGTCAGATCGCTGAACAGGCATTAGTGCTGATTCAGAAACTGTATGCCATAGAAGCAGAACTCAGGAAAAAGACCGATGGTACAGCAGAACATCGCCGCGAATACCGGCAACAGCATAGCCAACCGGTGATGCAACAACTGTATGAATGGCTCAACCAACATTATCTGGCGGTGCCATCGAGTTCTCCAACTGCCAAGGCGATCAATTACAGCCTAAAACGTTGGCAGGCACTCTGCCGCTATCTGGATGATGGCAATTTGCCTATAGATAATAACTGGATTGAAAATCAGATGCGCCCCTGGGCGGTGGGACGTAAGAACTGGCTGTTTGCTGGCTCGCTGCGCAGCGGCCAACGAGCTGCCAATATCATGACTTTAATCCAGTCAGCAAAGCTGAATGGACTGGATCCGTATGCCTATTTAAGTGATGTGCTGAAAAGGCTGCCGACGCATAAAGTCACCCAAATAGAAGAATTACTGCCACACCGCTGGAAATCCGACCAAAATTAAAAAATAGGCATGGGATTCAGCGGACGCTTACGAAAAAATCAGTAAGTCTGTTTAATAAATAGTATTAAGCAATCTATATTGAGTTAGATAATTTCCCGATACAAACACGTTTATATATTTTTTGGTTAACATTTGAATTTTTAATAGATGTAAATTCAAGATCATCATAGAAATAGATAATCTCTCCAGTATCTCCATCCATTCCTTTAATATTGTTATATGCCCCTACAAAATCACTGTTTGAGGTCATTCCACTATAATAAGTTGCTTGTCCCATTGCTAAAGCTTTATAAGGACAATCCACAATATAAACTTTAATTGCTGATTGATAGTTTTTTGCATATTCATCACTTATCTTACGAGTATGTTTGTCATAAACCACTACTTTCATTAGATTTTTATCTATTCTTTGAATTGATTTTTCATCAAGATACTGTTTAAAAGAATAATTATCACTATCAACTAATAATAATTTAGGTGTATATGCGATAGCAGGAACTGAGAAAAATAATAACGACCATAAGATAAGCTTATTCATTAGAGAAATTTTCTTTTAGATTTATTAAAAATCAAACTATAACATAGGATTATTTTTTATTACTGAAAGGGGCTTTGTTGCACAAAGATTTGAAATGCAAAGCGCCCCTAATTGAGCCAAATTTAAGGCGTAACTTGGGTAAGTGGTCGACCTAATTCCGTAAATCTGTTGAGGACTGCTACACGTGCATGAATTTCATTCACCTGACTAGGAAAGCTTCTTGCCATTAATTTATCGCCTAATAATTTGATGCAATGCATCTTGGTTTCCACCAAACTGCGGCGATGATAGCCTGACCATTTTTTCCATAATGTCCTGCCTAAACGTTTAACTGTTCGAAGTAATTCATTTCGCTCTAGCGAGCTACTCTTTGTATCTTTCCATGGTTTCGCATTTTTTCTAGGTGGAATCACCGCATGTGCTTGCCGATCTGCAATGACCTGACGGCATTGCTTGGTGTCATAAGCTCCATCGGTATAAACAGAGTCAATCTGCTCATCTTGTGGAATCTGATTAAGTAAATCACCAAGCACCTGTGAATCACTGACATTATTGGTTGTGAGCTGAATAGCGCGTATTTGTAGGGTTTTGGCATCTATACCAATATGTAGTTTACGCCATTGGCGACGATATTCAGCTCCATGTTTCTTGCGTTTCCATTCGCCCTCACCTAGAAATTTCATGCCTGTAGAGTCTACGAGTAGATGCAGCCCATCGCTACTTTTTTGGTAGCTGATTGCAATATCAATATGCTTTTGTCTTCTACAAAGCGTACTGTAATCTGGTGCGGTCCAATTTAATCTGCAAAGTTTAATCAGACTTTGCACAAAGCCAGTGACCATACGTAAAGATAGACGGAATAAGGATTTAATCATTAAGCAGCATTGGATAGCTGCGTCGGAGTAGGTTTGATTTCGCCCTTGTTTGCCTTTTGATGGAGCATACCATTGCGTAGCAGGATCAAACCAAATGGCAATATTTCCGCGACTCATGAGTGCTCGGTTATATGCGGGCCAATTGGTTGTGCGGTAGATTTTGTGTGTAGGCTTCTTCATTTGAAAATTATATCGCTGAAAAAGCCTTTACAGATAGGTTTGTGCAACAAAGCCACTGAAAGGCTTAAAAAGCTTTTAATGTAGATCATTGGCATAGGAATTATAATTCACTACCATCATTAGACTATAGTTCATTTTCACTGGTTAGCCCATTCGAAAATGGGCTATGTTCTTTATGCGAATTTATTACCTTCAGTATCAGTTCTGATGATAAGTTTCCAGACTACCTTTCCTTGATCAGAAGTATGTTGATGCTTATTCTGAGGTGGAAAAGGGTCTCCTTTATTACTAGTAATTTCTTTATTACATCCTAAGCACTTATATATACCTGAATATGGCACAGTATCTCCAACTCCATAAGAAGCAAGCCAGTGTTCCTTATCAGAAGTTACCCTTTGTAAGTATTGTTCTGTTTTATTTGTATAAGCAGCCATAATTTTCATACTCTTTAGTTTAAAATTTAATAGCTTACATGGATGCTGATCAAAGATAATTCAACTTAATAATTAATCTTTTAAGAAATAATTAGCTTAATATTTATCAATATCTACCTATCAATATCTACCTATCAATATCTACCTATCAATATCTACCTATCAATGAACTATACTCAATAGATAACAAAATTAAATGATAATTTGTTTATCAATAGACTATAAAAACAAATTAAATGATAGTATTGTCATAACACTTAATAAAATATAGTTAAATGAGAAATGACTACTAGAATATATGTACGTGCCAGTACCAAAGACCAAGATGCAGAAAGAGCATTAGATGATTTAAGAGAGTTTGCTAGAACCATTAAAAAAGATGATGTGAAAGAGTATGTAGAGAATGAATCAGGTACAAAGCTAGATAGACCTGTATTGAATCATTTGCTCGATGATTCAGAGAATGGAGATACGTTATTAGTTGAGAGCGTAGACCGCTTATCTAGGCTTTCTCAAACTGACTTTGATGTATTGAAAGGACGTATAAAAGAAAAGGGCTTAAAGCTAGTTGTTGCTGATTTGCCAACAACTCACATGCTTGTTAGCTCAACTGACAACATCACAGGCTCTATTCTAACTCTTGTAAACAATATGCTCATAGACTTATTGGCTACTATGGCTCGATTAGACAATGACAAGCGTAGAGAGCGAATTAAACAAGGTTTGGAGAGAAGCGGATACAAGCCTACAGGCAAGAAAGCTGACACAGTAAAACATGATAGAATCAAAGAGTTAAACAATAAAGGCTTAACAAAAGAAGAAATAGCAAAAGCTGTAGGTTGTGGCGTTGCTACTGTATATCGAGTTTTAAAGGGGTGACTATGGAAATTTGTACTGTAGATTGGAAAGCAATATCAGGATTAGTATCTGCCATAATAGGAGCAACAGTAGCTTGGGCTATATCTGAAAAATGGCGAGGTCAAAAAGCTAGTGAAGAAATATCAAAAGAATGTAAAGAACTATGGACTAAATTAGATGAACTTGAAAAGCTTTATAATATATTAGATGATCTAAGAGAATTGCCTGTTGGATTAGAATATAAATCCAATATTAAAGACAAATTTGAAATTAGAAAGCTGTTCTTTTCTAATGTTAAAGAATGGACATATCTTAATTTATCTAAGCTTGAATATATTAAAGTTTTAACCAATAATGATGAAATATTAGTAAAAAACGTAGATTTACTAACTTCAAACTTAGACTCTTTTTATACTCAAAGATTACTTCAACGCTTTATTAATGATAATGATCTTCAAGATCATGTTAAAAATAATGAAGTTTTATCAAACATAAAAAATCTTAAGAATAGCCTAGTTCCATTTATAAAGTTTTCTAAAAGCACATAATTCACCTATACGTGTTGTACGTGAGAGAATGATAAAAATAAGCTCAGGCAGTCAGCACACTTAAGGTTGGAATACGAATAATTTACAGGCTCACAAATTCAATTTTTCATAAAATCAAGAAGATTACTTTCAGTGTTTTTACCGCCTTGTAATTGCTTTTGAAATTGCATATTACGATACATCTGTATGTTTAATTGAGCTAACTGCTTGTCATATTTGTCTTGAAGTTCTGCTAACTGAGTTTCTAATTCCTTAATCCTTTCCTGAGCTTCTTGAAGTTTACTATCCCGAATATCTACTGTTTCAGTTTCGCTTTTACCTGTTCTACGAGCTTCTGCTTCGGCTATTGCAACTAGCAGCTCAGCTAACTCAGGTCTAGATTTCTTAATAGCTCCACGTTTACGCCCTGCTTCCAAAGCAACTGTATCGTTATTAATGGTATATGGTGGCTTAACAATGCTCGGTTTCCCATCAATTAGACGTTGAAGGGCATTTTCAAAGTTTTTAATTGCCTTAGACATCAGAAACCTCAACTTCAATTACATTAACTTTATTTAATACTTTATCTATAGCATTTATCTCTATTTGCAACTGTTTATTGGTAATAGAATCAGGTTCATACTTCTGCAACCGTTGTAAAAAGGCTTGCTTTGTCTTTTTCATAGTTTCTTTAGATGATGAATCGAAAATTGCATCCTTGCAATTAAGGCAAACTGTAATATAAGAAAAACCTAACTTGTCACATGCCCCTATTTTAGCGCATCCTCCTAGATAGGTCTTTTTATAAGCCATTCGTCCTTCTTCAAAATGCTTATAGGTAGTCTTTTTATTCTCTAAATAGTAAGGTCCATCAGCAGTAAGTTTAGATAAATGTATTCTTGTACCTTCTCCACCAAAGAGGAGATCGTTATTATTCAGCACTTTTTCTTCGTATTGGACAAATTGGTATCTAATATTTTCTTTTCTAAACTCGGTAACTATCTTTTCTTCAAATAGATTTTGAGCTGAACCTGCCTGATTTCCATAATAGGTTGTCATGTCTATTGTGAGGTGTTGTAATTGTTTCTTTAAGGATGGAAATTGAATATAACCACTCCTTACCCCGTAAACCACTAATGATCTGCGGAATTGGTGAGATCTAAATACCCAGTTTTTTCCAATCTCTAATTTATATTCTTCACCCCAATCAATGAGTGGGTTGAAATGAGTTAGCTCATCAAGGTCAGATTGCCTAAAATCAATATTTTTAATTAGTTGATTAATAGCAACATCTATTTTTTCTGCAATCAGTGGGGGATAATCAAAAATAGGATGACTACCTTTAATCTCATCGAGTTTTTTATGCACATAATTCGGCAAGAGAGGATAGTCTTCTAATGATAAATCTGTATATAAATTTTTATAATCACTATATTCTTTACATATAATTCTCAATACTTTTAAAGCATCAATAACAGGTTTAATAAGCTCAGAAGTAATCCATGTGACTCTTTTTATCCCCTGATTAGAAGTTTTAGCTGTGTATGCTGTTAAGGTATAGATTTCTCTATCTCCAATTTTAGAGGTATTTAGACAATCAACTCCTAAAGATTGGATCTCAGATTTACGCATTCCACTAAAGCAAGCTATTAATAAAAAACCTATTATTTGTATTTGAATTAAACGAACAATGAATGAAGAAGCATTCGTTATTTCAAATGCATTATTAAATTCTAAGATCCCATGTTTTTTAGCATTTCTAGAAAAATGGGCTGTAGACCTTAATTCCATTGGACTTAATGTGCTATAAACCTGATTTACAAAATATTTTTCAATTTCAGCAGAGTGCTGATTGAATTTCTCAAAAACATCTAAGCCTGACTTAATAAATTCAGAGTAAATACGATTTGGAATTAAGATAGTTTGCTTTCTATCTTTTACAGCTTGCCCCATTAGCTTTTTTACTTTATGCATAAAGGCATCATCAAATCCAAAATCCTCTATATCGAAAAATAATCCTGTAGAATTAATTAACTGCATAGCACCATAATATTGCCCTACAGTAATTTCTTTATTCACTCCAAGTTTTTCTAATACTTGATTTTTAGCAATACCATTCTTTTTAAGATATAGAAAACTAGAGATATTTGATTTAATAAATAAGGTTGCAAAATATTTTACTTTTAAATATTTCCCAACAATTGTTCCAAATGCCAATACATCTTTTATTTTTTCAGAATAAAAGATCTCATAATAAATTATTAATTTAAAGTGGTATATCGTTTCAGCATTTAAATCTAAACCTTCTTCTGTGAAATCCAAGTGATCATAAGTTGAATGCCTTGACTTCAAGTGTCTAAAATCCCAGATAGAGTCCCCAAAGCGGCTTAAAACATTACCTTCTGCATCAGGAGTAACAGGTGCAAGGTCATCAGGAAGTTCATGAGATATTTGAATAGGCGAGTGATAGCTTAAAAATTTATCTAAATTAAGCATAGAATTTTGCCCCTAATTCGATTAATAGATTTAAGTGATCTCGCCAATAATCATCAAAATCTCCCGATTCTATGGTATTAGCGACAGAGATAAAAACTTCTTTAGTTTCAGGATGTTTATCTAATAAAATTTTTAATATCTCATTAATTCTTCTTGTTACAATAATAGCTTCTTCTGTTTTATCAGACATATTTAATATCTTTTTTAAAGACATTAACTTTTTAATGTCCTCTTGATCAGAATGCACAACATATCCTTTACAAAATAAACATGAGGCAGGGTTTGAACAACTTGGTTCTTCTAGATCATCAGAAAAACCTGAATTGAGGACAGGTATAGAATTTATACAACTTCCAACAGGAATTTCTTTTCCTTCTATATTGATATTAACATCAACAACTTCTTCATTTTTTCGATATTTATTTGCAATATTATCATATACATGACTAAAGAAGTCGGTGAGTTGTTCACTGTGTTGCTTATCAGTTACTTCACTATAATGCTTAATAACTACTTTAGGCGTATTTCCTAATTTCTGACTTGCTGCTGATGCACTATTAGTAACTGTTAAAATAAAATTACTAACTGTTTTTCTAATAACAGGGGGATTAATCCACCCAAATTTTGGCATATATAAAGATAGCCATCTTCTGTAATTTACAGTATCTTTACCTGAATATGTTTCAATATTTTCAAAGGAATTATATGTTTTTGGTCTAGTATCTAATGATAAAAACATTTTATCTATTTTATTATTAGATACCAATGATAAAACCCAATCTCTGAATTCTTTATATTCATGTATTAAAGGTAGCATTTTTACACTAACTAAAAGATTAGTAGCTTTATAGCCAGCTCTAGGTTTAATTATAGTTACCTTAAACCCCTTAATAGAAGGTTTATAATCTGAAAGTTCTTTCTCTCTTAGGGTATATATTTGAGCAGGATTGATTGAGGATTCACAATAGAAACACATTGCAAAAGCTGCTACAGCATAGTTAATTAATTTTGCTCTTTCTTGGAATTTAATAGCATTACTTTGATTAACTACGTCTTTTAAGGTGGTTTCATAATATTTCTTAACAAAACTTCTATACCCCTTGAGGGACATTTTACCAACTTTTTCAACATCAATTTGTTGGATTCTTTTTTCAAGTTCTTCTTCATTAACAATATAGCCATTATCATCGAAATAGGTTTTTCTAAATGTTCTTAGAAATCCATTTGTAGGATAATGGACGATTGTTTCTTCACTAATATCTTCCTTAAATATAAATGGAAAACCTTTATTTTCCATTAAGAAGGCTTTGAGAGATAAAAAAACTCGTTTGTTAATTTCATAGAAATAAGTTAGTTCATCATCACTCACTGGTTTTATATTAGTCTCGCCATGAGAACCCTTTATTGTAACGAATGAACCTTTGAATTTAATCAAATCTTTATTATGAAATATACATATTAATTCAGCAAAAATGGCTTGTCTTTTTTGTAACTCGGAAAACCCTTTTTGATAGTCGGGAGAAGCCATCTTTCTTGCTTTTTCTAAGAGCAATGCTTTAGTGTATTCCCCATAAGCCTTACAGCATTGATCGTAGTCGTTAAAATCAAAGTCTTTTAAGTGTTCACAATAATACTTTGTAAATGATTTCAATCTCCAATGATAACTACGAGTAGTGATTGATGCACAATTGCTTAACTTACTTCTAATAAACCGATCTAATACCGCTTCTAGTGTTTTATCAAGACTTAACTCTACCACTCTGGCTGCATGCGTCAGATATTCAGCTTTGGTTTTGTTTTTATAGCAAAGACTACCAAAATCAAGCCAAGAATCTACTCCCTTGCTATTCATTGCAACGACAACTAAATTCCTGAATTGATATTCAGGTAATTGGCTCATGTCGGCGAATGTTTCAGTTTTTATATAAACAATAGGTCTATCTGTATAAAGCTCTACAAGAGTATTTTTATCAAGGTCTAATGGGATATTCATATCTTAAATTATCTGTTGCTTAATCTATTTAACGATTCTGAGAATGATGTGTTGGCATTAACAATAGTTGAGGTATGTGTTGCGTGTTCTAAATATCTCATTGTGGTAGTGATATGCCGATGCCCCATACGCTCTTTAAGGTAAATTAATGCTTGGTCATTATTAAAACCACTGGCAAGCATAGTTTTTAACGTATTTATGCCAAAGGTGGCTCGAAGATCATGAAATGTAAAAGGATTTACTTTTATTTCATTCTCATTCAGTTTTTTCAGCATTTGTGTAATATGGACACGAACAGATAGACCTTGTTTCTTCTTAAACCCCTTCCATGACTTAGCTCTGCGTCTATCCTCTACTTCTTTATCGCTTGTGTAATAAGAATCACCTCTAGCAGTAAGAAATAAATAATTTTGATCACTGACACCGTAATAACTTATCTCTGCTCTCTTTTTCCAAGCTCTCGATTTACTATACGCGATAAGTTCGTCAACTAACCATCTAGGTATTTTTATAGTTAGCTGTGTTCCATTTTTCGTATCAACAACGGTATTAGAACCAACTTTTAAAGAGTATGCATCATCAAAAGGATCAGGCTTCTTATTCTTTAATTCAATAATATTAAAAACTCTTAGCGTACATACAGTTTGAATTCTTGCTCCACTAAATAAGGCGATATAGCACATTAATTGGAACTCTCTACTGGCTGTATCTCTCAAATACCGTTTAACGTATTCTTGTTCAGTATCAGTTAATGGGTGTAATTCACCTTCATCAACAATTGCATCAGCAGAAACTTGTCTTTTACTTACACGTATAGCAAGGTCAGAAGTTTCAACTTCTAACTCAAAGGGACGACCAAAATCTGTAGAAACAGTAATTCTTGTTCTAATTTCTTCATAGGGAAAATTGCGTAAGCTATCTTTATGAAATAATTGGTTTTTGATACAGAAATCATAAAACCTTAAAACTCTATTCATTTTCCCTCTGGCTGTACTAGGCCTTAATAATCCTTGCCTAATTCTTTGACGTAAAGAAGCATGGTATCTATACGTTACCCTTTCATTTTGATTAAAAGGTAGATGCAAAACATCTAGCCCTGTGTGTTCCATGAATTGTAGAAAGTCTAGTAAGCCATTACTCATTGACTCTAAAGTGGAATCCACTACAGATTTGGTAATTAATGAATCCTGTAAATAGACGCTTGCTAATTCCCAAACAGTATTATCGCCTTGAATAATTACAGGCATCCGTAATGTAAAAGGACTGTCTTCTGAGTCGTCTTCTTCGGCTACAAAAGAATATCTTTCAATCCAGTCAACACGAGCTTTAGAATTGTAGTTGTGTGATGTTTTTGTTGTCCGTTTACGCATACGAAATTCCATAAATTCCATAAATTCCATATTTTATAATATATACAGTGTAGTTACATATTGCAATATATACAGTAGCACATATCGACAGTTATTCTGCTTTTATGGAAGCGGATCAGAAAACCTCAACCGGTTTGGCCGGTTATTTAAAAGAACGTGGCATTGATACGGTATTTATAGTTGGTATTGCCACAGATTTTTGTGTGGCGTGGACGGCGATGGATGCCTGTAAATTAGGCTTTAAAGCTTATGTGGTTTCAGATGCGACCAAGGGCATTGACCTTGATGGTTCATTGCAACATGCCTGGCAAGATATGCTTGCAGCAGGGGTAAAACGTATTTTGGTCAAAGATATTATTCAGCAAGCGGCATCAAAAAGTGTGCAGTTAGGCGAAAGGAATCGTCAATAATTTCTCCGTGCTTGTTGTAGAAGGTAACATTTAGCCCAAATGCTAGAATAAATATTGGATTGAATCATGTCAGCTTTTTTGCGCTTTACGCAATTTATTCAAAAAACCTTTGCGCTGTGGGTCGTGCTATTTGCAGGTATTGCTTTAATTGTGCCCGAAGCTTTTGTCTGGCTTAAAGTTTATATCATCTGGATGCTGGGCATTATTATGTTCGGTATGGGCATGACCATGACAGTGGATGACTTTAAAGGGGTATTACAAAGTCCTAAAGCGGTTGTGATTGGTGTGGTCGCACAGTTTGTGGTGATGCCGGGACTGGCTTATCTGTTGTGTCAGTTATTTCAGTTACCACCCGAAATTGCGATTGGTGTGATATTGGTGGGGTGTTGTCCGGGGGGAACAGCATCGAATGTGATTACCTATATGGCTAAAGGCAATACCGCTTTATCCGTTGCCTGTACCTCGGTTTCGACTATTTTAGCGCCTGTGTTGACGCCTGCTATTTTTTATCTGCTAGCCAGCCAATGGATTGAAATTAATGCCATGTCAATGCTGGGGTCAATTTTGCAAGTTGTATTGTTTCCGATTATTTTGGGTTTAATCGTTCGTTCAGTACTAAAACAAAAAGTCGATGCCTATATTCAAGTGATGCCACTGATTTCCGTGATTGCGATTGTTGCCATTGTGGCGGCCATTATTGGGGGCAGTAAGGCGCAAATTTTGGAATCAGGTTTACTGATTTTAGCTGTAGTCGCGTTACACAATGGTTTGGGTTGTTTATTGGGTTTTTGGGCAAGTCGACTGTTTAAGCTGCCTTATGCGGACAGTAAGGCCATTGCCATTGAAGTCGGCATGCAAAATTCAGGGTTGGGTGTGGCTTTAGCGGCAGTGCATTTCGCTGCATCACCGATTACTGCTGTGCCGAGTGCTATTTTTAGTTTATGGCATAACATTTCAGGGCCCGCATTGGCGACGTATTGGGCCAGTAAAGCCAATAAAACGAAATAGTGGTTTAATAAAATCTCTATTTTAAATAGACGAAAAAAAGCCGAGCACATAAGCTCGGCTTTTTTATGAATCCATTTTAAGAAGCTTTGGACTGTTTAGCTTTTAAAATTTCAGTCCTGAATGTCTGTGCCAATTCAGCCACTTCACTGTCCATCCCATTCATCATAAAGGCATGACGGGTCAGCACGTTGGTTGGATTTGGCATGTTGACCAACTGGTAACGGTCGGAAACATCTTTGAGTAATTCATTCGGTAAATGAATCGCACTTTCTTTTGCTGCCAACTGTTGAACCAGACGTTCTGCAGCTTGCACAGGAGTCAGATGCATAGCTTCGACATGACTTGAAATCGCACTACGGGTTTGTAAAACAAAGCGCTTTTCTTCGCGATAACGTTTATATAACACGTCCGACAACAGCTGGAACACGGTACTGATCATCACCAGACATTGCACTGCATTTGGCGTTTCAACCGACATGCTAATGGTGGCACCGTGTTCATCGAATTTATGTACGGTGGAAATATCAGAACTATTCAGTTTGTAGTGTTGCACACACAATTCAGCTGTTTTATTCAGGAAAATCTGACATAAATTGAAATAGGGAACTGAAACGGTTTTATTGACCGAATCCAGAAGTTGTTTTGGATCATAAAACTGAATATTCAATGCAACACAGTTGTCATCAAGGATGACAGGTTTAGATTCTTTAATTTTGCTTTTTGCTTGGGCATTATGCTGTGCTTGAGCCACTGCAACAGCAGCATTATGTTGTTCTTGTTCTAAGGCCTGAGTCAATGTTTGAATTTCATGTTTTAGACGTGATTCATTATTGATACGCGCCAAATATTCAGTTCGACTTGGACGGGCAATCGCACGATAAGCTAACCATAATAGACTATGAATCATCAGTGATAATAAAATCGCCAGCCATTGGGTACGTAAAATTTCACCAATACTGGATTGGATTAAAGTGATTTCAATCGTACCGACTTTCTTTTCATTTTGTAGTGCTTCACGAACAAAGACTTCACCTTGACGTGTCTTGGTTAAACCACCTGTTGCAAGTACCTGATTATTCGCATCTAAAATACGAATAGAGGCAACACTCGGGTTGGTTGCATAACGCTCGGCCAATAATGCCAGTGACACGGTATTGGCCGGTTCAAGCTCGGATAGACTGTCTGTGACCAGTTGTGTGGTCATCAGCTGTCCCTGACTGGCGCGATTTGCATTCAGCTGATGCGTTGTCGCAAGTACCAGTAAAAAGGTGTGTAAAGCAAAACTTACAATCAGTAGGCTAGCAAATAGCCCTTGTCTAGGCGCATTCAACGTAAACTTCCAAGGCATTTATATTCAAATTCGATTATGATTCTTACAATAGTTGTAGCTCAGATCCGAGTCAATTCATGCGAGAAATCATTCTTATATCATTTTTGGGACCCGACCAGCCTAATCAATTTACACGATTAATGCAGGTATTGTCCGTACATTCCTTACAAATTTTGGATGTTGGACAAGCCGTCATCCACAACCAACTGACTTTAGGTATTGTTGTTTCGTCAGATGACCAAACTGCTACAGCATTAGCCATGAAGGAGATCTTGATTCTAGCACATGATATTGGTTTAACTGTGCGCTTTAAACCAATCTCTACCTCAGAATATGATCAATGGGTCAGCGAGGGCGGGCAGACCCGTTATATCGTGACTGCACTTGCACCAGAATTAACCGCATCACAATTACAAGCAGTCACCAATATTGTGTCTAACCAAGGTTTTAATATTGAAACCGTAACGCGTTTGTCGGAACGTCCAAAGCTAACGGGTCAAGCCGATGGACCAAAACGCTCTTGCGTACAATTTGGTTTGAAAGGACAAATGCTGGATGCCACTGCAATGCGTGCAGCTTGCCTACGTTTATCGACTGAACTTAATGTTGATGTCGCAGTTCAAGAAGATAATGCTTACCGCCGTAACCGCCGTTTGGTCTGCTTTGACATGGACTCGACTTTAATTGAGCAAGAAGTAATTGATGAGTTGGCGATTGAAGCCGGAGTAGGGGAGCAAGTCGCTGAAATTACTGAACGGGCGATGCAAGGGGAACTTGATTTCCAACAAAGCTTCCGTGCCCGTGTAGCCTTGTTAAAAGGAATGGATGCTTCTGTTTTACCTCAAATTGCAGAACGCTTAACCGTTACAGAAGGTGCAGAACGTCTAATTTCTACCTTGAAAGCATTGGGTTATCGAACGGCTATTCTTTCAGGCGGTTTCCAGTATTTTGCTGAATACCTGCAAGAAAAATTGGGTATTGATGAAGTGCATGCCAATTGCCTGGATGTTGAAGATGGCATGGTTACCGGTGAAGTCAAAGGTCATATTGTTGATGGAGCACGTAAAGCATTTTTACTGCGTGAACTTGCTGAACGAATGGGCATTTCCCTTGAACAAGCGATTGCGGTTGGGGATGGCGCGAATGATTTGCCGATGCTGTCAATTGCCGGTTTGGGTGTGGCATTCCGTGCCAAACCTTTGGTGCGCCAAAATGCAAATCAGGCCATTTCAAGCGTAGGTTTAGATGGTGTATTATATCTACTCGGTGTGCACGATAAAGACCTGAGTCGCGCCTAACTCTCCTAGCTAACTATTGAAGTTTATTGACAAAACGCGACATTGATGTCGCGTTTTTTGTTGGGAAAAGAGTCAAAACACGATGAACGGTCGACTTGAATTGCCGATAAAAACAACAATCAAACCGTTCGGAAAAAATATTTTTTTAATGCTTTTAAGGCGTTGTTTTTTTGTAATGACACGGCAAGTCCGTGCCCATCTCACTTCCAGAAAAAGTTAAAAATAAAAAAATGTAATGACAAAATAATGTTGCGACAAGGTGTGTCGCTTTCTGAAAATACAAGACTTTTTTTCTTTAAAAAACTACGCATAATGCTTGCATAGAGATTGATATAGACATATTCATCATTTATTTAACGGTATCGGGAATCAGATTTAGACAAACATTCAATGTCCAAATCTGATCTTAGACGGAGGTTTTTATGGTTACAGCGAATTTAGCGACCATCGTAGGCTTAAGCTTGATTGCGGCTGCTTTGATAGCTGTTTTCTTCTCGCCTTATCGTCGTTTGTTAAGCTTTATGTTTGCAGGTATGCTGTTTTGGGGATTGATTGAAGTTGTTCGCTTCGGTACACAAGTGGTATTTGAATTACCCATGACCTATAGCTATCTGACTGCGTTAATGTCAGCAATGGTTGTGATCGCCATGCTTTTGGTACGCGAAGATCGTCGTGCAGAACGTGCTTTAACTGAACGTCGTTGTATTGAACATACACCGGTATATGAAGAAGACCAGCAGCACTGCTCAAGCCGTTAAACCGAAGCATTCAAGAATTCTAAAAAAGATGTGCCAGGAGCACATCTTTTTTTTGTTCGTTGAATATTGTTATACAAAGCCTTACTTCAAAAAACATAACTTATGTTAGGATAAGTCGTCAATTTTCCAACAATTACAATAGGCTTAAATGTCATGAAACTATCTTCGATTCCTGTCGTAAAATTACCACTGGTCGATGTAAGCACGGATCCGCTTGATTTATTAGTTGCGGGCTTGGCTTTGCGTATGAAGCAATTGGCTCGTACCAGTCCAAAATTTATTGAGTTAGTTCATGAACGTCAATTTCGCATTCAAATTGGTACAGATTTGGGTATTGCGCGTCAAATTATCGTAAACAATGGACAAATTGATACTGTGTCTGGCGATGCTGAAAAAGCGGACTTTATTTTGCAGTTTGCAGACAGTGAGCAGGGCGTAAAAACCTTAATGAAAGGCGATCCAACTGCTTTCATGACCGGCATGCAAAATGGCACGATTAAAATGGAAGGCGATTTCGGTCTTTTGGTTTGGTTTAACAAAGTAGCCAAACTGATTCCACCAAAATTACCTAAGCCAGTGCAAGAAAAAGTGAAATTGGTGCGTTCATTTATTCGTGAAAAAACCGGTAAATAATTTCAGATCTGTATTTAAAAATAAAAAAGCCCTCATCTGAGGGCTTTTTTAATGGTTAATATCTTGTGTTATTTATTCAACTTCCAGATTAAAGGTCACCGGTCCATCATTGACCAAATGCACTTTCATATCGGCTGCAAAAATGCCGGTTTGCACATTCTCAAATTGTGATTTTGCATATTCAACCAATTGTTCATAAAGTGCTTTGGCTTCACTTGGCGGCATTGCTGGACCAAAGTCAGGACGCAAGCCTTTTTGCGTTTGCGCCATCAAGGTAAATTGCGAAACCAATAATAATCCACCACTAGCTTGGCTGACATTCCAACCCATCTTGCCTTGTTCATCATCAAAAAAACGATATTTTAAGATCTTGTCGATCAGCTTTTTGCCTTTTTCCAGATTGTCTTCTTTGCCTAGCCCTAGAAACACCAAAATGCCATGTTGAATTTCACCCGTCGTTTCACCATCGACTACGACTTTGGCTTCTAAAACTCGTTGTAATAAGGCACGCATAATTTAACCAAATCAGTTATTTCAAATTTGCGGTGAATTGTAGCAAATACGTGCTTAAAGGCTTTAAAAACTCGTGATTTGTATAGGTGAATTTAAAAAATATAAATGAATGGATAAAGATGAAAGTCTCTTTTTGCCATCCGTGCTTTAGACAGACCCTTTTTAAAAGGGTCGAGCTTGTGTTTTAAGATGGATTGGAATGATTTGAAAGAATGAAATATTATTTTGGTGATGGATAAATGAGGCATAACTTATTCAATAGTTTCCTGTATTTACGAAAACATTGGTTTTATAGTGAAAAAAATATGCTTTAATGCGGATAGTTGATAAAAACTGAAAGTGATATGTCCGCAATCATCCATTCATTATTAGATACCGACCTGTATAAATTCACCATGTTACAGGTGGTTCTGCATAAATTTCCTCAAACCCATAGCGTCTACCATTTTCGTTGTCGTAATTTAGAAGATACCGTTTATCCACTGACGGATATTTTGGATGATTTGAATGAGCAGCTCGATTATTTATGTCAGCTCAAGTTTAAAGAAGATGAGTTGCAATATTTACGTAGCTTGCGTTTTATTAAAAGTGACTTTGTCGATTACTTGGAATTATTCCAACTGAAACGACGCTTTATTAAAGCCAGTATTGATGATCAAGGCCGTTTGGATATTTGGGTTGAAGGCCCGATGGTACAAGCGATGATGTTTGAAATCTTTGTGCTGGCGCTGGTTAACGAATTGTATTTCCGCCGTATCCGTACTGATGAGGTTTTGGCAGAAGGTGAACGTCGTTTGCAAGCCAAAGTGGCTTTGCTTAAAAAGTACGAACAAGAACAAAATCCGAATGATCCACCTTTCTTGGTGTCCGACTTTGGTACGCGTCGTCGTTATAGTTATGACTGGCAGAAACATGTCATTACCGAGTTTAATCAAGCCTCGCCATATATTTTCCGTGGTACCAGTAATGTATTAATTGCCAAAGAACTGGGGATTACCCCAATTGGCACCATGGCACATGAATTCCTGCAAGCCTTTCAAGCTTTAGATGTGCGCTTACGTAATTTTCAAAAACTGGCTCTGGAAACCTGGGTGCAGGAATACCGCGGTGACTTGGGAATTGCCTTGACCGATGTGGTGGGGATGGATGCCTTCCTGCGTGACTTCGATTTGTATTTTGCCAAACTGTTTGATGGTCTGCGCCATGACAGTGGCGATCCCTACGAATGGGGCGATAAAGCGTATGCCCACTACAAAAAACTGAAAGTCGACAGCAAAAGCAAGATGCTGACTTTTAGTGACGGGCTGAATTTGGAAAAAGCATGGAATTTGCATCAGTACTTTAAAGATCGCTTCCAGGTGAGCTTTGGTATCGGCACCAATTTAACCAATGATTTGGGACAAACCCCATTGAATATTGTGTTGAAACTGGTGGAATGTAACGGTCAGTCGGTGGCTAAAATTTCCGATAGTCCCGGAAAAACCATGACCGATAATGATACTTTCCTTGCTTATTTACGTCAGGTGTTCCAAATCACTGAAACTAAATAACAGTGACTTTTTTATAGCTGATTTTTTGCTAAAAGAATGTAAAAAATCAGCATAATAGTGAAAATGAGTTGTGCTAAGATCAGCAATGTTGATCTAAATAAAACTCGAAAAAGTATGACTGTTCCTGCATTTAATTTTGGTCTGCTCATTGAAGCAGAAGACCTCTTGCCACATCTGGGTAATGAGAAATTACGTATTGTCGATTTAAGCCGTAGTTCTGTTTATGATCAATTGCATATTCCGCATGCAATTCACGTCAAGCCTAAGCAGCTGGTTCGCCAAGAAGAACAGGCTTCAGGTTTGCTTCCCGATATTGATGGCTTGAAAGCCCTGATTGAATATCTGAATATTTCTCCAGACCATCACGTGGTGGCCTATGACGATGAAGGCGGGGCATGGGCAGGACGCCTGATCTGGAATTTACATTGCCTCGGTTTTGAAAATACCAGTTTATTGAATGGCGGTATTCATGCCTGGTTGGCTGCGGGTTTTCCAACTTCTTCCGAGGTCGAAAAATTAGCCCCTGTTGAAAATTTGGTTGAAATTAACCAGGCACATATTGATCGGTACCGCATTCAATATGCAGAACTTCTTGAAAAAGTGAAAAACAATAATACTCAAGTGTGGGATTGCCGTACTGAAGATGAATACACAGGGCTTCGACTGGCAGCGCGACGCGGCGGTCACATTCCAAATGCCCGACATTTTGAATGGAGTACTGCCCTTAATCGTGAAAATCATTTAAAATTACATCCCTTAGAACGCACTCAACAACGCTTAGAACAATTGGGATTCAATTTAAACGAACCTGTGGTGGTCTATTGTCAGTCACATCACCGTTCGGGTTTGGCTTATATCTTGGGTCGATTACTCGGTTGGAATATTCAGGCTTATGATGGTGCGTGGAGTGAATGGGGCAACCGCCTCGACAGTCCGATTATTACCGGAGAGTTACCGTCTTGAGTTTCGCATCACGTTTAAAAAAACAACTATTTATTCAAGCACAACGTGTTGTGCCACAACACCAGTTATCACGTGTGGTGGGGAAACTCGCAGCCAGTGAAAACCCGATTGTCAAAAATACCGTCATTCAGGCTTTTAAAGCCCAATACGGCATTGATATGTCGATTGCTGAACAGGGTGATGCATTGAAATATAAGTCGTTCAATGAATTTTTTACCCGTTCATTGAAAGAGGGTGTACGTGAGATTGATGCCAATCCTAGCAGCGTGGTTTCACCTGCGGATGGTGCAATTTCACAATTGGGCAAAATTGAAGATGGCGATATTTTTCAGGCCAAAGGTCAAAGCTTTTCAGTTGAAAAGTTAATTGCCGATCCGCAACTGGCTGAACCGTTTAAAAATGGTCAGTTCGCAACCGTATATTTATCACCTAAAGATTATCACCGTGTGCATATGCCTTTTGCGGGAACTTTGACTGAAACTTTATATGTACCCGGCGAATTGTTCTCGGTCAATCAAACGACTGCAGAAAATATTCCGGGTTTGTTTGCACGTAATGAACGTATGGTGTGTTTGTTTGATACTGAACTCGGTCGTATGGCTGTGGTTTTAGTCGGTGCCATGATTGTTGCCGGTATTGAAACAGTTGCGACAGGTAAGGTGAAACCCACAGGACGGTTGGAGCTGAATCAGCATAATCTGTTCCTTGAAAAAGGTGCAGAGCTGGGTCGTTTCTATTTGGGTTCTACCGCCGTGATTTTATTTGAACAAGATAAAATGGAATGGGATGCAGCATTCAAAGCCAATTCAACTGTAGTAATGGGTGAGGCTTTGGGGCATACGGTTTAAATGCTTTTAGCCTCCCTTTTTAAAGGGAGGTTGGAGGGATTTAAAGAATTTACTTTTATCAGTAAATCCCCCTCATTCCCCCTTTATTAAAGGGGGAAGCACAAAGCATAAAAAAGCGCCTCAAATGAGGCGCTTTTTTACGAATTCAACTTAGCGTTTTACCACAATAGAATCAATGCCACTGCGTTGTAAGGTTTGCTGTGCAATCAGTGCAGCGTCAGCAGAATCATAAGGACCGGAAATCACCCGATACCAGGTTTGACCATTTTCAACCGATTTAACCACATCCGCAGAAAGACCATTCAAAATAATTTCAGCACGACGCGCATCCGCACTATCTGGATCAGCATAGCTACGAACTTGAAGAATATAACTTGGCTGATGGGCAACTGGTGCTTCAGCAGTTTCAAGACTTGGCTCCGTGGCTTCAGTATTAATCGTTGGTTTTTCTTCTGGTGCTTCAACAATCACCACAGTTTCTGAGTTTTTAGTTTCAGGCACAGCCTGATCAGGAATAGGCGTGACTTGTTGTTGAGGCAACAAATCGTAGAAACGGTAGTCTTTGTTGGTGTCTTCCTGATAATGTTCAGAATTAATCTGATTCTTCGGCTGAACCGGTGCCCACGGTTTCCATAGCATCAACGCTACCGCAAAACTCAGCACGATTAAAATGACGACAAGTGTTCCCAGCCATGCCGGAATCAATGGCTTTTTAGGCTTATTCGGTCGCTCAGATACACCGCGTTGCGTTTTTCCAAACACGTGGACTTCCTTTTATTTTAATTACATGGATGTAGGGGCAGATACGCCTAATAATTCTAAACCATTACGTAAGACTTGTTGTACATTTACCGAAAGTAGTAAACGTGCTTGCGTAAGTTCAGCATCATCATTGAGTACTTTATGCTCATTATACCAACCATGGAATAATGCTGCCAATTCTTTCAGATAGTTCCCCACCTGATGCGGTTCATAGCTATTCGCTGCACGAATCACAATTTCAGGATACGCAGCAAGTTTCGCTAAAATTTCAGTTTCAGCATCAAGATCAAGTTTTACTGCAAATTGACGTGCATTCACGGCATCAAAATTTACATCGCTAGACGCTGCTTTTTCAAGCATACGACAAATACGTGCATGGGCATATTGGATGTAGTACACCGCATTGTCTTTACTTTGTGACACTGCAAGGTCAAGGTCAAAGTCAATGTGCTGTTCAGATTTACGCATTACATAATAGAAACGTGCAGCATCATTACCGACTTCTTTACGAAGGTCACGCAAAGTCACAAACTGACCTGAACGCGATGACATTTGCACCATCTCGCCGCCACGCCATAGGCTGACAAACTGAACAAGAAGCACAGTCAGTTTTTTAGAATCATAACCCAGTGCATCAATCGCAGCTTTTACACGTGCAATATAACCGTGGTGGTCTGAACCCCAGATATCCACGATATCGGTATAACCACGCTGTAATTTATTTAAATGGTAAGCAATGTCAGAGGCGAAATACGTGGTTTGACCATTACGGCGTTTGACTACACGGTCTTTTTCATCGCCAAATTCAGTCGATTTAAACCAGATGTTGCCGTCTTGTTCGTACAAGAAACCGCGTTGATCTAAAGTTTCTAAGGCTTCGTCAATTTTTTCAGTTAAAGAAGCTTCGCTAAACCATTGGTGGAAAGTTACACCAAATTCACCCAGGTCATCTTTAATATCATCAAGAATGGCTTTTAATGCCGCTTGATGGAACACGCGATAGCCTGTGCCAATCAAGTTTTGCGAATTATGAATTAAGCCATCAATGTGTTTTTCTTTATCGCCTGAAAGTACAACTTTGTTGCCATCGGCATCAAGCTCGGCTGCAAATTGCACATCTTCAGGGACATCTTTATAGACATCCGCAACCGGGCGTACATAAGCATCGCCATCTTGGTCGATAATGCTTTGTGCAATTTCTTTAACGTAGTCGCCTTGATAGGCAT
Source organism: Acinetobacter sp. ANC 5378 (assembly GCF_013004315.1). NCBI lineage: Bacteria > Pseudomonadati > Pseudomonadota > Gammaproteobacteria > Moraxellales > Moraxellaceae > Acinetobacter > Acinetobacter sp. ANC 5378. The sequence goes on along the minus strand of NZ_JABERK010000066.1, from coordinate 25,393 downwards.
TTTTAGGGAATACCAGTTCTTGACCGGTGAGTTCCAAATAACGTAAATAGGTTGATGTTGCCAAAATGTCCATTTGACGGCCGGCATCATTGACATAATATTCACGATCTACTTTGGCGCCAGTTGCTTCAAGCAAGTTCGCTACAGTCATACCATACGCTGCACCACGACCATGACCTACGTGCAGGCTTGAAGTCGGGTTAGCTGACACGAATTCCACCTGGATGCGTTTTTCAGCATTGGCTTGGGTACGACCGAATTGATCTTTTTGTGCCTGAACCTGATCCAGGACAGTAAAGCGTTGGTCGGCATTTAAAAAGAAATTAATAAAGCCAGGACCTGCAATCTCTGCTTTGCTGATATCGGCAACTTCAGGAAAACTGGCGAGGATTTTTTCCGCGAGATCACGAGGCTTCATACCCGCAGCTTTAGAACCGATCATTGCGATATTTGACGCGAAGTCACCGTGAGTTCGGTCTTTAGTTCGCGTTAAGTTGCTACTGTTATTAAAGTCGGATGGGAGTACACCTTCAGCTTGAAGAGATTGCACTGCATGATCGAGAGCTGCTTGGATTGCCGTATTCATAATCAGTCGAAAAATAAACGTCGCGGAAAAACAGCAAATATAGCAAATTTCACCGTCTTTAGGTAAACCCATTTGTATTGAATGAATCTTGTCCGACAGTCTACATGCTGGAGAAGGGGATAAAACAAGGAAAAGATCCCAAAAAGCATGATTTATGGCATATTGGAGGGCTTGAAGGAATGAACAGAATAGACGACATGCAACCTGAACGCCCAACGATTATCGGCAATATTCCCAAACTTCCAGCAAAATGGGCCATGGTAGTGATGCCATTTATTTTATCTTGCCTAATGAGTGGCATTATTTCCTTGATTAATATGCTGCGTAATCTGGGTTGGATCGATGGTTTTATGAATTTATGGTTCCACAACTGGATGATTTCTTGGGCTTTTGCTTTTCCAATTGTATTAACCCTTTTACCTTTGGTGCGTAAATTGACAGGCAAACTGGTAGATCTGTCTACTGCTCATCCACCAAAGTAAAGCAGACATTAAAGTAAACTTTTTTTTCATGAGTCTTTGTTTGATCAATACAAGTTGTTCGTAAAGCTAAAAATAAAAAAACAAATTTTAGAAAGCATTGGATTTATGAGTGTGGCATGGATGCCACACGTTCCCCATCACGACAAGGATGTCGTGTATGGGGAAACAAAAGGTTTTTGTCTACTTTTGACCTTTCAAAAGTAGAGGTAATGCCTACGCAAAGTCATAAAAACTGAATCAATAAACTGAGGCGGTGCGGGTTTTAAAGAATCGAATATTGAACATTTTTTGATTTATGCAAGTTATCTAGTATATGGGGAGTGTGCAGAAGACGTTTTTCTTTATCTTGCATACATTTTTACAGAACTAAATCTACCAAAGCACGAATAATCCCGAGCACCAAACCAATAAATGCACCAACTACCACGCCATTGACACGGATCATGTGCAAGTCGCCACCGACTTCATTTTCAATTTTGTCGATCATTTCTCGTGAATCCCATTCGTGAATTCTTTCGCTAATAAAACGAATGACTTTTTCACTGTACTGGTCACTTAAATTAACTGCAATCCCACTCATACGGTCATTCAGTAACTGACGTACCGCTGGATTAGAAATGATATTTTCACCGACTTGCTGAATGGCAACACGTAAGTTTTGTGCAATGCCTGAATCTGGTTTGCGTAAATCGGCTTCAATCGCATCACAGAGAATGACCACGGCACCGCTAATAAAATTCAGTACTTGCGGACTATCCAGCAAGGCATCCTTGGTGCTATTTAAGCGATGACTGGCACTACTTTCATCATCTGCCAGTTCCAGCATCAACTGATGTCCCATGTCTTCAATTTTTTGACGCCAAGGATGCTGCGGGTCAGCAAGCATAGATTCAACGCGTTCAACCAGTGAGTCAATGGTGCGTTGCTGTACATCAATGCCAATCCAGCTTGCGCCTTTCGCCAGTTTCCACACGCCTAATTCTTTGAACAATGTGCGGGTGAGTTGACGGGTTTCTTCGGGATGGGACATCACCCATTCATGGGCTAAATCGAGTCCGCGTTGTAATACATCCTGATGAAAGTCATTTTCCAGAACCGCGCGCAGCATTTCACTGGCCAAGGTATTGATTTGGGTATTGCGCACCCATTGCACGCTATTGTTTTGAATGAAGCGTCCAATTTGTTCCTGTCCCACAAATTCAAAAATTTTTGGCACGGTTTGCTGAATGACTTGGGTCACTTGAGCGTTATTTTCAGGTTTGGCTAGCCATTGCCCAACAGCAAGGCTGAGGTCGGTACTTTGCAGACTTTTTTTGACCACTTGTGGCGATAAAAAGTTTTCCTGTACAAAACGGCCCATCGACTCGGCTATTCGCGCTTTATTGCGCGGAATAATTTCGGTGTGATCGAGCATGAATTTAGGAATCGGCATTTTCCCAAACGGGTTACGGAATAGCACGGTAATGGCATACCAATCCGCCAAGCCACCCACGACACCCGCTTCAGCACTGAGCATGAGAATGTGAATCAGCCACACATATTCAGGCATCAGTTTGGCCACCAGCATCAGCATTAACCATGTTACAACAGCCATGACTAAAGCAATGGTGGCAAAGCGTTTACTGCGTTGCAAACTAGGCGTTGTGGTCACTTCCGCTGTATTCATGCAGTATTCCTGTTTATGCGTGGCGCATGGTTATTTTGTTTTGGCTGGCACTGGCGGTGCCAAGACTTGTCCAGTCGGACTGAGTCCATATTTGGCTCCTAAAGATTGTAAAATCAAATAGGCATTGAAGGCATCACTGGGTGCTTTTTTCTGATCTTTATAACATTCAATGGTATAGGAAACTTGTACCGGGTCAATAGTGACCACGCGTGGCATATCATAAAATGGGTCAGGCCAGAAACCCGGGTAACGACGATAATATCCGTATGGATAGTACATTGGGGTGGAGTAGACCACGGCTTGGCGTGGTGGCTGGTTACGATTACTCGGATCATTCAGCACTTTAAAATAACGGAAACCGTTTTGTACCGTGGTTTGAGCGGCTTTAACCAGAGTGATTTCTTCCGCTGTACCAAAGCTCATATTGGGATGGGCCTGGAAGCTGATGCGATAGGATTGCGCATTTAAAGGCGTATTGCTGAATTGACCCAATTGGTCAAAAGTCAGCGGTTTTGAAGGTGTGGTTGCACAGCCAGATAGGGCAATTGCCACGACCATGCTCAGACCCATAATGCTGTTCTTCATGTTAAACCTCCATACCAATTTACTGTGCGAGGGAGGAGGCACAATAAATGTTTAGAAACTGCTGTTGGGTTGGGTTAAAAATTCGAGCTCTTCTGCAGTCGAGGGACGCGCTAAAATTTGATTACGGTGCGGATAGCGCCCGAAACGGTCAATAATCGCTTTATGCATTTTTTCGTAATCCAGATTCATCTGATTACCCAGTCGTTGAAATAATTTTAACGCGAATTCGTGGATCAATTTCGATTCACTATGCATAAAGGGCATGTATAAAAACGCACGTTGTTCCGGACTTAATTGTTTATCTAAATCCAGGCTAATGGCTTCTTGAGCAAGCGTCAGGGCTAAAGCATCTTGAGCAAAGGCTTGTGCTTGATCCCGGAACAAATTACGCGAAAACTGGTCCAGTACAATAATTTCAGCCAGGCGGCCTTCCGCAGTTTTGCGCCAAGACCAAAGCTCGGCTTGTGCAGCTTGCTGGTGAATATCACGAAACTTTTGATTAATTAATGCATCAAAATCATCACTTTTTGCAAACCATAAGGGTTGTGTTTCCGGGGTAAACCAAAAGTCCAAAATATCCCGATAATTCATAATATTTACAATTCCTTAGCACTTATTATTCAATACAATCACAAAATGTAGGTGTCTTATAGAGTAACTTTGTGATAAAAATTTGCCAGAAATAAAATCGACATTTTGCTTGAAAACTATACAGGGTGTAATGTGACAGTCCCAAATCACGTTATACTGATATAAACTGATGATTTTATTTTATTAGTTATCTTCCGATAAGCGAGATTGTAATGAGTCAACCCGAATCGACCTCTCAAGTGGTATTACCAGCTTGGGTGGATTCTTCGCTGTTTAAAGGCATGTTGCGCGGTATTGAGCGCGAAAGCCTGCGTATGCAAAGCAATGGTTTTTTGTCGCAAGCATCGCATCCAAAAGCACTCGGGTCGGCTTTAACACATCCGCACATCACTACGGACTATTCTGAAGCCTTACTGGAGTTTATTACTCCTCCGCAAGACAGCATTGAAAAAGCATTAGATTATTTAGAAGATATTCATGCCATTGCCCATCGTCATTTGGAAAACGGTGAAAAGCTGTGGCCATTGTCGATGCCATGCATGCTCGATGATGACGAAAACAGCATTCGTTTAGCCCAATATGGCACCTCCAATGTCGGTCGCTTTAAGACTTTATATCGTCGTGGTTTAGGCGTGCGCTATGGTCGTCGTATGCAGACCATTTCAGGGGTACATTATAATTTATCTTTCCCTGACCAGGTCTTTGAAGCGCTGCAACAACATGAAACTGATGACGCTTTAAAAAGTTTAAATTTACAGGATTATCGCAGTCATCGTTACTTTGGTTTAATTCGTAACTTTATTCGTTTAACCCCATTGGTGATGTTCCTGGTCGGCGCCAGTCCTTCTGTGTGTCAATGTTTTATGATCGGGCGTGAGCATCATTTATTGCCATTGTTAAAAGGAACGTTATTCCTTCCCTATGCAACAGCACTGCGTATGGGTAACTTTGGTTATCAGAACTCTGCACAGAAACAATTGGGTATTCACTACAATAACCTGTCCGGTTATCTAGAAGGCTTGCAGAAAGCGGTAAAAACGCCTTATGCACCGTTTAGCCGTTTAGGTTTAACCGATGAACAGGGTGAGCCGATTCAAATCAATGACCATGTGCTGCAAATTGAAAATGAATATTACAGCTTAGTCCGTCCGAAACAGGTGCCTCAAGCCGGAGAAACGCCATCTCAGGCGCTGGAAAATCGTGGTGTGGGGTATGTCGAGTTGCGTGCAGTGGATGTCAATCCGTATAGCCCGATCGGGATCGATGAAAACACAGCGGCCTTCCTGGAAGTTTTGGCACTGCATTGTTTATTACAAGAGAGTCCAGAATTACTGGATCAAGAACAAGAACAGATTGAGCGCAATCAGGCAGAAGTGGTCAATCGTGGTCGTGCACCAAATGCATTGATTATTGATGCAACGGGTGAACATGCCATTGAAGACTGGGCACGTGTTCAGGTCACAGAAATGCAACCTTTGGCTGATTTACTAGATGCGACTTATAGTACAGACATGTATTCAGCCGCATTGACGGTCATGTTGAAACGTATTGATGAAGTAGATGAAACCCTGTCTGCCCAAGTGATTGCCGATACTTTAGAAAATGGCGGCACATGGAGCTTTGGTAGTTTCATGGCACAACAACATGCAACGACCTATGAGCAGCATAACTTAAGCCCGGATACCTTGTCTTATTTTGATGATTTAGCGGTGCAGTCATTGCAACAGCAACAGCAACTCGAGCAAGATGCCAGTCTCAGTTTTGAGCAATATCTTGCCGATTATCGATGAAATTAAGAGGATTCACCATGCAATGGAGTTATCGCTTCGTGAGTGGTTTTTTGTTTTTAGCCAGCGTCATTGGAATGGCATTTGCGTTATATCTGGAACATGTACAAGGGCTTGAACCTTGTCCGCTGTGTGTGTTTCAACGCATCGGCCTGATTGGGTTGGGGATTGTTTCTCTGGTCGCTTTTTTGCATAACCCGAGTTCAAATGCGGTTAAACGTATTTATGCCTTGTTGGGTTTAATCAGTATTCTTTGGTCAGCAGGCGTGGCCGCGCGTCATGTTTGGCTGCAAAATTTGCCACCCGATCAGGTTCCAAGTTGTGGCCCAGGCTTAGATTATTGGGTAGAAACGTTGCCCTTAAAGTCGGTGTTTGAACAAGTGCTGACAGGTTCGGGTGAATGTGCCAAAGTGGATTGGACTTTCTTGGGGCAATCCCTTCCAGTGTGGTCATTGGCTTTCTTTGCGGTATTGGCTTTAATCAGTTTATGGCAATTATTGCGTAGTTATCCCTTTGTAACGCATAAAGCTGCGAAAAAGAAATAAATATTTTCATAAAAAAACCAACTTTAAGTTGGCTTTTTTATTATCAATTTAAGTCAGGGCAATACCTGATAAGTCTTCCAATTGCAGCCTGTATTCATGCACCTGTTCTTTCACTTGCTCATCTTCTGGTGGATAAAGCCATTTCGCAATTTGTTCAGCCACACTGGGGTGATAGTGAAGTTCAAAATGATTTAAGCCATAGAAAATCGCTTTATGGGATTCAGGCACCTTCAATTGAAAGCGTGGATTTGGATGTTCGCCTAAAGCACTTTTAATACTGACCAGATAATCACCCAGTACATTTAAAGGGCGATTTTTTCTATTTTCATACGCAATTGAGCCGGCAATAAAAAAGGCGTTGATGTGGGAGGGCAAGGGTGCGGGTTTACGATTGTCATCCATACCGCCAATTCGGGCATGATTATGTTCCCAGTCATCATCACGTACGCTGCCATAACGTAAATCCAGAATGCCGTTACTGCGAATATTGACGATATGCCGAATGATTTTCACAAAGGGGAAGTGTCCCAGTTTATCCTGCAGGATAAAACCAAAACGTTCCAAAACGGCACCATGATGCGGTGAGCCTAAACAGACCAGATTTTCTGTCAGATGTACCCATGGGTACATGTTCTGTTTGCCATAAAATAAGGCGCTGCGTAACACTAAGCCCCCCATACTATGTCCAATTAAATCAATGCTGGTAATTAACGGGTTGCGACGAACCAGATCTTCTAAAGTATGGGAAAGACTACGGCCATTGGCAGAGATACGACGTCCGGTGTTGTAGTTGAGGTAAAGCATGGTGTTATGGTCACGCTGTGCTAAAAGCTTCTCACCAATGCCGCCATATCGATGTTTGGACCATTTTAAATGGGACATGCATAAACCATGGACAAAGATCACTACCCGACCGGATAGATCACCTTTTTGCAGTTCACCATAGTGATCGTATAACACCATCGGTAAGGCAAGCGGGTTTTGATATTTTAATAAATAATCCCCGAGCAAACCGTTTAGAACACCGACCAAAAAGTGCAGTAGGGGTGTGAGTGGTTTGTCATGCAATTTTGGATATTTTTCAATAATTTGACGTAGGCTAGGTGCCAGTACATAAAGACCGGAATTAAGCAAAGTATCGTAGGAGAACTGGTACATTTTTTCAATATACGGAATTCGCTGTAATTTTATCGAGCGTTGTTCACTCATGCCAAACAGGCTGATCATGATTTCGCGTTGAATGACCTGGATGAGGTCTTGTAACGCATCCCCTAAACGGGTCGTGACCAATTGAGCCAGACCTTCCAATACATCGGCTTGGCTAGGTGGAGTACGATCCCATCTACAATAGGTTTCATGCAATGGTGTTAAACTTGGCATTTTATCCTATCCTTTTTCTGACCAGGTCCCCCAGGCACTTTATTTTTTCTTGAGATCACGGTATAAATTCTTAGCTTTTAATCTTATAGGGTTCATCTCGAACAGCTTTTACAATAACGATGATTCAGTTTTAGTTGTAATTTTTTTGTCTGACAATTCCTGTAAAATGCAAATTAAAACGAAGCGGTAATGGCGTTCTCATTTTATTTTAGAATAAATCAGATTCATTTAAATTAATATGAAATAAAAAGCGATGAACATTATTTATTTACATGGATTTCAAAGCAGTGCCTTATCGATAAAAGGGCAACAGATTAAAGCATTTTGTCAGCAGACCGATTTTCAGGTTTATCTGCCTGATTTAAATATGCCACCCAAACAGGTTTTGGCTTATGTTTCGGATATGATTGCAAGTTTAGATCAAGTGGTTCTCATCGGCAGTAGTCTGGGAGGCTTTTATGCGACACAACTGGTCGCAAAACATGGCGTTCCGGCTGTTTTAATTAATCCTGCTATGCGACCATGGCAATTGTTTCATGATTTATTTGGCAGCGAGCACATTCCCTATGTGGTGAATGCCAAATGGACTTTGGATCATACACAACTTGATCAACTGCAGCAGATGGCGCTGCCATTTGTACACGATGCAGACAAAATTTTAGTGTTACTGCAACAAGGTGATGAAGTTTTGGATTATCGTGAAGCACAGCTTTATTATAGCCATGCTTCACATCAGTCCATGATCATCACTGAAGTGGATGGCAAGCATGCGATGGATAATTTCGCAGACAAAATACCGATGGCATTACAGTTTTTATCGGATTGTATAAAATAAGGAAACAGTACAACGTGTCTCAATATACGGCTCAATCACTTGAAGTTTTATCTGGTTTAGATCCGGTTCGTCGTCGTCCGGGGATGTATACCGATACCACTCGTCCAAACCATTTGGCACAAGAAGTAATTGATAATGCAGTGGATGAGGCACTTGCAGGACATGCCAATAAAATCACCGTGACGGTCTATAAAGATGGGTCTTTGTCGGTAGAAGACAATGGTCGCGGTATGCCCGTCGATATTCACCCTGAATATGGTCAAAGCGGGATTGAAATCATTCTGACCAAATTGCATGCTGGCGGTAAATTCAGTACCGATAACTACCAGTTTTCAGGTGGTTTGCATGGTGTGGGTATTTCTGTTGTCAATGCGCTGTCCAACCGGGTGGAAGTTGAAGTTCAGCGTCAAGGCAATATCTACAAGATGGCTTTTGAGCATGGTGAACCGGTTTCACAACTTGAAGTGTTGGAAGGTAAGGCACCCAAGCGTGCCTCAGGAACCACGGTTCATTTCTGGCCCGATGTAAAATATTTCGATTCACCCAAATTTGCCTTAAAAGCGTTAAAGCATAATTTAAAAGCCAAAGCCGTTTTAGCGGCAGGCTTACAAATTGTGTATGTCGACCAAATCAATAACGAAAAAATTGAATGGCAATTTGAAAATGGTCTGGTCGACTATTTGATGGATGAATTGCAAGACCGTGACATTATTCCATGTCCTGCTTTTGTCGCGACTGGAGAAGCAGAACGCGCCAGTGCTGAATTTGCGATTTGCTGGAATGCGGAAGGCGGCGAACAGGTTCAGGAAAGTTATGTCAACCTGATTCCCACTGCGCAAGGCGGTACGCATGTGAACGGTCTTCGTTCAGGTGTCACTGATGCCATGCGTGAGTTTTGTGAACTGCGTAATTTATTGCCGCGTAATTTAAAGCTGTCTGCGGAAGATGTCTGGGATGGCGTGAACTACATTCTGTCTTTAAAATTTCAGGAACCGCAATTTTCAGGGCAAACCAAGGAACGTCTTTCAAGTCGTGAAGCCTCTGCCATTGTGCTGAATATTGCCAAAGATGCCTTTGCATTGTGGCTGAATCAGAACTCTGATATCGGTATGCAATTGGCGGAAATGGCGATCTCGAAAGCGGGGCGTCGTTTAAAAGCAGCCAAAAAAGTTGAACGTAAAAAGATTGTGGCTGGGCCAACTTTGCCGGGTAAATTATCGGATTGTGTCGGTCATACCCTGGATGAATCTGAACTGTTTATTGTGGAAGGGGATTCTGCAGGTGGTTCTGCGAAACAGGCACGAGATAAGAATTTCCAAGCGATCATGCCGATTCGCGGGAAAATTTTAAATACTTGGGAAGTGGCATCCGATGAGGTTTTGGCTTCTCAGGAAGTACATAATATTGCGATTGCTATTGGGGTAGATCCAGGTAGCGACGATCTTTCAGAATTGCGTTATGGCAAAATCTGTATTCTGGCCGATGCCGATTCAGATGGTTTACATATTGCGACCTTATTGTGCGCATTGTTTGTAAAACATTTTCCAACCTTGGTGGAAGAAGGGCATTTGTATGTGGCCATGCCACCCTTGTTCCGAATTGATGATGGTAAAGACGTCCATTACGCACTGGATGAAGCTGAATTAGAGGCGACTTTAAAGAAAGCCAAAACCAAGTCTCCACAAATTACCCGATTCAAAGGATTGGGTGAAATGAATGCCAGTCAACTTCGTGAAACGACTTTAGATCCTGATACGCGCCGTCTGGTGCAGCTTGATTTAGATGACACACACTTTACTGCAGGTTTACTGGATAAGCTGCTTGCCAAGAAACGTGCCAGTGATCGTAAAGAGTGGCTCGAACAAAAAGGTAATTTGGCTGATTTGGTGGTGTAATTTTTCACTCACTATTGGCTAATTGAAAGCCCGCCTTCAGCGGGCTTTTTTATTAGATTTCTAAACTTTCTGACCACAGAAAATAACCACCGTATTGGCTGGTTCTAAATTCTCCGCCTATGGCTTTGCCTTCTTCTGTGAGAAGATGTTTGCCATTTTCATTGAGTGTTAGAAAACCTTTTTCGACAAACTTATTTAATAAATCAGCAGTTTTTAATTTATGTTTTGCTGCTAATTTTGATGAAGTTAATTTACTTAAGTTATCAGCGTCCTCATCGTTTTTTTCTTCAACTTGCTCTGTTTTCACTTCATCTAGTGAAATTCGAAGTTCATCACTAATGCGAATAATGCGCTGAGATTCTTCATAAGCATCTTTAAATACTTCATCATCTTCATATTTACGAATCAAATGCCCATTTCATTGTTATTTACTTGGCTAAATTCATAGAGATTTAAACTCGAAATAATACATTCTGATTCATTCATATAGCATTTTGCATGTAGGTTTTTGCAAAAGCTTAGGCGTACATAATCGAGTTTTTGCATCCATTTGATTTCATCCGGATGTAAATCACTTTTTCCATAAACAATCCGAATATCAATTTTTAAACGGTTTTTGTCTTCTAATAGTTCTTTAATACGGTCGTTTAAACGCAGGTAAGGGCTGATTAAAATAAGTCGCTCTTTTGCATTTTTGATGAGTTCTTCCAAGAAAAAATTGGTCGCACTGGTATTTAAAAATTTTGCCATTAAATTCCCCAAACTAGGTTTATTCAAATTATTTTTATTATTAAAGCACATACATATCATTTGTTTAGCAGTAAATAAACAAATTTAAAGCATTATTTCGGAGGATTGAATAACTTAACCCTTAATCCAATATCAGCTGCATCAACACTAAATCACGCCATTGCCCAAATTTTTGTCCTACTTCTGGCATATAACCGCTTTGCTTAAAGCCTAATTTTTCATGCAGTACAATGGATGCTTTATTTTCATGATCAATTGCAGCAACCATGACATGAATATGATTCTTTTTTGCATGTTCAATCAATTTAAGCATTAAAGCTTTGCCTAAGCCTTGTTTTGTAAAGTCAGGATGGATAAACACAGAATGTTCAACGGTATGTTTAAAGCCATGAATTTGGCGAAATGAAGAGTAATCAGCGTAGCCTGCAATTTTTTTAGATTCTACATCTTCAGCGACGAATAACGGAAACTGTTGAGTGATGAGAGTGTTAAACCAATGATGAAAATCATCTAAAGACTTTTCTCTGTCATTCCAGGTCGCAGTTCCATTTAGAACTTCAGCATTATAAATATCCAGTATTTGTTCTAGATCGTGTATTTGAGCGGGACGTATTTGAAAGTCCATTGCATATGCCGAATGAATAAAAAGAGGTTTCATTTTAGAAATAATTCCATCATTGGGCAATAAAAAAGCAAGACAGAAGCCTTGCTTTTTTGAGATGAACCAAACGTATTAGAAGTGGTATTTAACCAATGCGCTTACGTCATTTTGATCAACGCCTTGAATACCAAATTTGTTGTTCCAAACTGAGTGTTCGATACCCACATATAATTTAGTTTTAGGTGAAATGTGTTTACCTACATTCCATTTATACTGGCTAGTCCAGTTCAATTCGCTGGCGTGGTCAGATTCAGCTGTTGACCAGTCAAGGAAGGCATCGACCAGGAAGTCTTCAGAACCTAATTTAAACGGAACGGCATAAGTGATTGTCATTTGATAATCATCTTTGGTTTTGTCGTTATCCGCTTTATAGAAGTTCACATTTGCGTATTGTGTATATGGAATATCTAAAGAGAAACCAACACCATACAAGAAATTGTTAAATTCTTGGTTTTGATCATAGCCTGCATTGTGTTCCCAAGTTGTTGCAATAAGAACATCTTTTACTGGACCTACAGAAAGGTCTTTACCAAATACTTCACCTAAGCTTAAGCGTGGTGCTAACTCTAAATATGTAGATTGTTCATCATTGCCATCCACTTGTTGGTCAACAAAGAAAAATACATCAGAGTATTTAAGTTTAGCTGCATATTCTCCAGTCACAGTAGTACGGTCTTCAGTACCCACTTTATAGTGATCACCATAAAGACCAGTCAAGCTGAAGTCTTGCCATACCACTGGCGAAGCCTGGGTGAACGCAGCAGTTGAAGCCAATGCGCATGTAGCAAAAAATTGTGTAAGTTTCATTAAAAAAGATCTCCCCCGAGAAGCAAGCAAAGCATACAGATTCTTAAGTAAAAATAAAGCCAAAATTGATCAATGGTTCAAAAATAATGTAACTCGCCCAAATATTTTTGAGGTTAAAATTACACTACAGCTTTTGATACTTAAAAAATACAGGCTGATAAAAAAAGCTAAAATGATTTTAGCCGTTACTTTTGATCAACAAAAAATAATATTAGATTTATCAAATAACTTGGCAAATAAAGTCGAATCACATAATTGCTATATGTATATTAAAAAAATATCAAAATACTACTTGCATATGCTTCGCTTAGACCCTTATATTCGAAGCATAAGGACACGATTCTGCAGACTCACAAGTGTTCATCGTTCAATGTGGAGGAATTCGTTCCAAACTAATTTGAAGATGTTTCGCGCTGTTTTTTACAGCAAGTTTAAGCGTGCCAAGATAAGAAGTTTTGCACAAAAGATGTGAATAAAAGAGGATGAAATTATATGAACATTGAAATCCGTACAGATAAAAACATTCAAAATAGTGAACGTTTAATTACTTATGTTCGTGCAGAACTGAATGCAGAATTCCAACGTTATAGCGAACGTATTACTCATTTTTCAGTTCATTTTAGCGACGAAAATGCAGCCAAAGGTGGCGCAGATGATATTCATTGCATGATTGAAGCGCGTCCAGCAGGATTGAAACCTGTAGTAGTCAATCATCATGGTCATAATATCGATACTGCCATACATGGAGCCATCGACCGCTTAAAACGCAGTCTGGAACATTTATTTGAGAAACTAGATGACCCTCGTGCTGCAGTACCGGCATTTGCTGAAACCAGAGATACCGAGGGTGCACAGGATTTAGAAGATTAGGCAGAAACGTGCTTGATTAGATAGGAAAAAAAGCTCTTCGGAGCTTTTTTTATGTGCAGATGTTATAAAAGAAAAATCAATAATAAATATGTTCGTTATACATTTAGCCAAAACAAATCAGCTTTTATTGGGCATAATAGTTTAAAACTGATTGAAGAGAGCTTTCTCCATGTTAACAGTGCAACAACAAGTCTTTGTACAGGCAATAGAAGAACTCAATCTTGCTCAAGTGCAACGCCTTTTGGCAGAAGGTCTCGACCCTAATTTTATTGATCCGGAAAAAGGTCCTGTTATTTCTGTCTGGTCAGACGGTTTGTTTAAATGGTGGGAACAGATTTGTGAAGCTTATGAAGCAGGTTCACCCTTATCTGAACAAGAAAAACAGCAAAATTTGGCGCTACATATTGAAATTTTAGAAGCGCTTATTCAAGCCAAAGCCAATGTACATTTATGGGATGCTGAAGAACTGTATGGTCCATTATGGGATGCTGCCAGCGCTGCCTGTGCGCCTGCAGTGAAACGCTTACTCGATGAAAAAGTAGATCCGAATAGCAGAGATGAAGAAGGACTCACCATTTTATCTTCAATTAGCGATTTATTCTTTGATTGTGATTTTGATGAAATTAACTGGTCAGAAGCTTTGGCGGAAGAAAAACAAACCTTGGAATTGCTCCGTAGTCACGGCGCTAAAATGAGCAAAGAATTAACATAATTAGCGAGAAAAAAATGTCAGCAGTGAAAATAGTGGCTTTGATTGTTGCGGCAGGTTTCAGTATGAATACTCTGGCTGCTGAATTTTCCTTCGACCGTCCAGGGACAGGTTTCGGTACCGGTATTACCCCAGTCGGTCAATTGTCCTGGGAACAAGGTTTACCGAGTCTAAGCTACTCAGAAAGTAAAAATGAAAACGGCATAAAAGTTAAAAACACCACCTTAAATGCTGACATGTTGTTGCGTACCGGTTTGGCCAAAGACCTGGAGTTGCAATTGGGTTGGCAAGGTCCAGCCTGGTCAAAAACGAAAACAGCCGGTCAGTCGGTTGAAGAAGATGGTTTGGGCGATGTCAGCATTGGTGTGAAAAAGGCCATTAATCTGGAGGATGACAAGCTTTCTATGGCCATTTTGGCAGAAGCGATTCTTGCCACAGGTAATGACGGTTTCAGTAATGAAGATGATATTTACAGCTTAAGCTCTGCCGTAGCGTATGCAGCGACTGATCTCATTACCACTTCAATCACCATGCGTTATGAAGCCCAAAACAGTAATTGGGCAGTGACTGCCGTCCCAAGCATTGAATATAAAATTGCGGATAAATGGTCAGGCTTTTCTGAATTGGTTTATCGTAAAGCAGAAAGTGAAGATCATGAATATGCACTAGGTTCAGGTGTTATCTATGCACTAAATGACCGTGTGCAAATGGATGCCAGTGTGGGTGTTGACTTGAATGGCCAAGATAAAAGCTACCAGTCAGGTTTGGGTGTTTCATTCCTCTTTTAATTAAAAAATAAATGCATATGAAAAAGCATCTTCAAAATAGTGGGTTCTTGTTTTATTTCGCTGTGAGCGGATTTATTTGTAGCGTCATTTTATTGTTTTCAATGACTTTACAAGCACAAGATCAATTGCTCTCTGCAGAAGATGCTTTTTCTTTTTCAGTTGAATCCAATCGTGAGCATAAAGCACAACTGAATTGGAAAATCCCGGATCGTTATTATTTATATCAACACAAATTTGAAGTCCAGCAAGGGTCTCAGAAACTTGCTTTAAAATTGCCTAAAGCCACCGATTTGTATGATGAAAACTATGGGCAAACCCAAGTTTATTTTCACAATGTCCAATTCAATATTCCGACCGAAGCATCAAAAACCTATCGGGTGACGTGGCAGGGCTGTGCCCAAGATCGTATTTGTTATCCACCACAAACAGTCGAGTTTCAGACCGATGTCGATGGCTTGGTGCTTCTGCAAAATCAGGCTAAATCCAGCAAACGTTTGCTCGATCTTTCCCAGTCATCGAATAGTATAACAAGCACTAAGACACCTTTTTCAGCTGAGCAAAAGGCTTCAGAAACTGCTGAACCTCCAGTTGCGTTAGATACTGCTCAAGACCAAATGTGGTCGGAAAAACTGGCTGAAAATTCTTTATTTTACAGCTTGTTGCTATTTTTCGGCTTAGGGGTTTTATTGGCTTTCACGCCGTGTTCCTTGCCGATGTTACCGATTTTGACCTCGTTAATTGTACGAGATAGCAAGGGCTTAAAAGCCTGGATGATTGCTTTGGTCTTTGTCTGTAGCATGGCCATGGTCTATGCCATTTTAGGTTTAATCGCATCATCAGCAGGACTGAACTTCCAGCGCTGGTTACAACAGCCTTCCACACTGATTGCTTTTAGCGCACTCTTTGTCTTGTTCGCCCTGAATTTATTTGGCCTGTTTGAAATTAAATTACCGCAAGGCTGGGTCAATCGCCTAGATCAGGCCCAGTCGATACAGAAAGGTGGCAGCTTAATTGGTGCAGGCATCATGGGCATGATTTCGGCCCTGTTGGTTGGACCGTGTATGACCGCACCTTTAGCAGGGGCACTGTTATTTATTTCCCAGACCCAAAGTCAGTGGCAGGGAGCAATCTTACTGTTCACACTGGGTTTTGGCATGGGTACTCCCTTGCTTCTGGCCAGTGTGTTAGGTTCCAAGGTTCTGCCTAAAGCGGGGCTATGGATGCACCAGATTAAGGTGTTCTTTGCCTTTATCATGTTGGCCCTGGCACTGTATTTTATTCGTCCGTTAATTTCTGAAGCTTGGCTACAATGGTTAAGTTTGGGCTTAGGCATCATTTTTATTGCTTATTTAAGCCCTCGAATCATGCGACAAACCGCCCCATTCAAGTGGCTGTATATTTTGGCACTACTCGTGGTGGTTCCGTATCTGGCCTATACGCAATATCAACACAGTCAACGCTTCTTTGTTAAACAAAGCAGTACTCAGGCAACATGGCATGTGGCTAAAACAGCCGATGAATTTCAGCAGTTATTAACCAGTGCATCCTCTGAGCAAGGCATTATTATTGATGTCTATGCCGATTGGTGCGTGGCATGCCAGCCGATTGAACATCGTATCTTAAAATCAGCACAAGTGCAGCAAGCCTTGGCACCGTATTTTCTGATTAAACTGGATTTGAGTGACTATGATGCAACGCATCAGGCATTGCTGAATCAATGGGATATTTTAGGTCCACCCACGTATTTATTCTTAAATTCAAAACAACAAGAAATTCGTGGTTTACGTTTAACCGGTGCATTTAACGAAGCCGAATTACTGAAACAGCTCGATCTGTTTCAAAAGCATACAGGACAATAATTTTATGTATCAGCTGTATATTGCCAATAAAAATTATTCCAGTTGGTCAATGCGCCCGTGGTTGGTGCTGAAAGCGTTTAATTTACCCTTCGAAGAAATCATCATTCCCTTTTCTTCAGAGCGAAATACAGGCACATTTAAACAGGATGTTCTGGCGATTAATCCGAATGGTAAAGTGCCGGTGTTGGTAGATGAAGGGCTGATGCTCTGGGATTCCTTGGCCATTTGTGAATATTTGGCAGAACAACATCCAGATCAGGCTTTATGGCCGGAAGATGTTAGGCAACGTGCACGTGCGCGCTGTATCTCTGCAGAAATGCACAGCGGATTTCCGAGTTTACGCAATGCCTGTGGCATGAATATCCGAGCCAATTTAGCCGATGTGGGTAAACGTTTGTGGCAGGACAATGCAGAGCTTCGCCAGGATGTGGCACGTATAGAGCAGATTTGGTCGGAACGTCCAGGTGTGAACGGTTTTTTATGTGGTGCATTTTCGATTGCCGATGCATTTTACGCACCGGTGGTGACGCGCTTAATGACTTATGCTTTGCCTGTAAGTGAATCTACACGGCAGTATATGCAAACCATGCTGCAACATCCTGCAATGCAAGCCTGGATTGATGGTGCATTGCAAGAAGATGCTTGGGTGAATTATTTAGAGTCGTATCAACAGAAACCGCTTTAACACAGCTTGGCTTCACTCAAGAATTCTTCTTGATAGCATTTGACCTGATTACGGCCACAGGCTTTTGCTTCATAGAGTGCTTTATCTGCTTGGCTTAACAATTGTTGCGGTCTAAGCTGGGTATTCGATAATGCAATCCCAAAACTGGCTGTGACCTGAATCCTCTCACCTGAATCACTGATTAAATTCAGTTGTTGAATGGCTTGACGACAACGCTCAGCAATAATTTGTGCCTGTTCTAAAGAGGAGTTATTTAGAATAAGAATAAATTCCTCTCCACCAAAGCGACCTACTACATCGCTATCACGAATAATTTGGGAAAGCACTTCACTGACTTTAATCAGGGTTTCATCGCCTTTATCATGGCCATATTGGTCATTAATCCGTTTAAAATGATCTAAATCAATTAATACCAATGCATAAGATGTGGTCGGTTTACGCTCTAATTTTTCCAGGCAATAGCTAATACTACGACGGTTAAGCGCATTGGTGAGTGGGTCAATCTGACTTAAATGTTGGATTAATTTTTCTCGATGGCGCCATTGGCTGAGTAAAATTTCAAATAAAATGAGACAGGTAATCAAAATGGGGGCAATGAAATACATCATCGTGAGAACCCAAAACATATTTTGGTAGGGCAGGCTGTTTAAGTAAAAGATGGGTGCGTAGGGAATGTGACCTTGCAAGCTTAAATAGCCACATAAGATCAAATATAGTGTGGCCGGAATCAACGCATAATAAACAATTTTACGGTTAAACAGCACCAGGCCTACAGTTACCAAACTGATGTAAGAGATCATGGTGGCGGGACTGAGAACCCCGACGACATAGCCATCCCGACATAATGAAATAACAAAAATGGCCACGCATAAATAAGGCAACCACTGCTGTACCGCAGGTTTTTTTCGCCAGACGGAACACGGGTAAATCAGCCCAATAAAGACCGTTAGAGAGAGGATGTTGAATCCAAGTTGAAGCTTGAGCAAAGGTAAATTTACCCAGGGCCATACCTCGGGTGAAAGAAGGACAAAAACTTTCCAGACAATCCAGATCACATGCACCAAACTTCCTAAAATAAGCATCAGGATGCATTTATTCAGGACACTCCAGTTCATTACGACTTCATCTTCTATCAGATATTTCGCAATTTTTTCTTTGAATGACGAGGTGAGATTGGGTGAAAAGGTTGGCTTCATTCGATAGATATGACCTTTAGATCTTCAAATTATGTATTAATGATGAGTTGATCTGATTTATTTTTAATAATTCACAACATAGCACGTTTTTTTGTGAATAGTAATGCCTATATTTTGTACTTTTAGGTATAAAAATGCATTTTATCCGAATGTTTATTGTTCTAAATATAAAACAGTGTGTTGTGCATAAGGATATTATTCTATTTTTGTTGATCGATTAAAATGAGTTCATTGAATAAATAAACATTAAGGTTTTGAGCATGAAAGTTTTACATATCGATTCAAGTATTTTAGGCGATGCTTCAGTTTCACGCCAATTAAGCAAAGCAATTGTTGATCAATTACAGACTAAACACGCAGATTTAGCCGTAGATTATCTAGATTTAGCTGCACAGCCTATTCCTCATTTAACAGGGGCCATTTTAATGGGGCAAGATGCTGAACAAACTGCGTTAGGTGAAAAAGTTATTCAGCAATATCTTGATGCGGATATCGTGGTGGTTGGTGCAGCGATGTACAACTTCGGTTTGACTTCAACTTTGAAAGCGTGGATTGACCGTATTAGCGTAGCCGGTAAAACATTTAAATATACTGAAAACGGTCCTGTCGGTTTGGCGGGTGAGAAAAAAGTTTATATCGCAAGTAGCCGTGGTGGGATTTATGGTGAAAATAGCCCAGTCGATTTCCAGGAAGGCTTTTTGAAAACTGTATTTAACTTCACTGGTGTGAATGATGTCGAAATTATTCGTGCTGAAGGCGTGAATATGGGCCCAGAGTTGAAAGACAAAGCAATTTCTAGCGCTTTAACTCAGGTACAAGCTCTGTAATTATTGAAAATATAAAGCATTCCTTTTGCTTTTGGGTCAGCTTCGGCTGACCTTTTTTATGCCCATCACTTTTTAATACCAAAATCTAATCCCGATCCAGTTGATGCGCAAATTCGGCCAGGTCGGCCAAGGCTTGTTTCCCTTCATCAAACCAAGGATGAAACATCTGAAAGTTATGCCACATACCTGTGTAAAGTTTATAGGTCAGATCCACACCTGCTTGTTGCGCTTTTTCTTTAAAGCGCTGCGCATCATCCAATAAAATTTCTTTAGAGCCGGCTTGAACCAAGATTGGGGGCAATCCGGTTAAGTCTGCAAATAACGGTGAAATGGCAGGGTCTGCGGTATCCATGAATTTGGGTACGTAATAGTCAATGCCTGCTTCTAAAGTTTCAATGGAGAGCAAGGCATCGTGTTTACAATTATAGCGCAGAGATTCACTGGTCAGGGTCAAATCTAGAAAGGGTGATAGCAGTATCAGGCCACTGACTTGCGGAAGGCCTTCGTCACGGATTTTAAGAGCCAAGCCCAAAGCCAAATTGGCACCACAAGAGTCGCCCGATAAAATAATGTCTTTGGCTTGAATCCCTTGACCTAACAAGGTGGTATAGATATCAAAAATTGCATCGCTGGCTTCAGGATAAACAGATTCTGGAGCTAAGGGATAGTCGACATGAAGCACCTGCATTTGTGTACGTGCAGCGACATGGGTTAAAAAGGCACGATGGGTGTTGAGTGAGCCCAAAAAGAATGCACCGCCATGAATGTGCAAAATAAGTTGCGATGATTCACTTTGAGGTTTGATTTCTTCAGCGCGTAAACCTGCTAAGCGTAGCGGCCTGATTTGAACTTCCTTGCTGCTTGGAAAAGCACGACACATTTGCTCCAATACAAAGCGTATCGAGTTGGGAGGCAAGTTAAATTGGCTAGGTTTACGGATGGTGGTTTTTAAGATGCTTTCTGTAATTAATTGTTTCCATAACGGACTTATCTTCATGTTCTTTCCATCTTGTTATATCTTTTAGGGGATGACCGGATATTTACCAATTCAAGTTACAAGATTACACTAAATGGTCACACTGAAAAATTGCAAAAATGTTGTGACTTTTTAATACTAAGCCGTCTATACCAGACTAGGGAAACGAAAAAAAATGAAAAAAATTGCACTTGCATTAGGATTGCTCGGATTAACAGCTTTGGCTAATGCTGCTGATCCACTAAATGGTTCTGTTTGGAAAACGATTGATGACAAAACAAAACAACCGAAAGCGATCGTAAAATTTACTGAGCAAAAAAATGGCACATTATCTGCGAGTATTCAAAAGGTTTTAACACCAGGTGAAGAAAACGCATGTACAAAATGTGAAGGCCCATATAATAATAAATCTTTAAAAGGTCTAAAGATTGTTCATGGTCTTAAGAATAGTGGTGGTACAAGCTACGAAGACGGTACTATTCTGGATCCATCTTCGGGCAAAACTTACCGATTAAAAGGTCAAGTGGTTGAAGGTGGTAAAAAATTAGAGTTACGTGGTTTTATTGGTGTAGCGGCTTTAGGTCGTAACCAAACTTGGATTCGTGCAAACTAATTTCAAGCCAAAATAAAAACTAAGAAAAAAGCCTAGTTGATATTCAGCTAGGCTTTTTCATATGGGAGCTTGAATGTTTCAGTTTTACTTTAAAGCTCGGTAAGCAGCTTCATCATAACCCACGACATAACCTTGCTCAGTTGCGAGTACCGGACGTTTAATCAAGCTACTATGCGTTGTTAAGGCGGTGATTAAGTTTGTTTCATTTTCAAGCGCAGTTTGTTGTTCTTCTTCGCTCAGTTTTCGCCAAGTGGTGCCTTTTTTATTCAGGATGAGATCTTGTCCGACTTCATCTAGCCATTTCTTTACAGTTTCAGCATCAACGCCTTGTTTCTTGTAATCATGAAATTCATACGCCAAACCCAGTTCATTGAGCAGGTCGAATGCTTTTTTCATTGAACTACAATTTTTGATGCCATAAATTTTAAGCATAAGATGATCATTCCATTTTCGATTGCTGGATAGCCTAGCGAAAATTATCTAGAAGCTCTAGAGGGGAATGAAAAGTATTAAAACTAAAAAACCAATGAGATGTCATGAAATTGACATTTAGATTTGCCAATATAGTGCTATAGATTAGAATAACTTTATGATTAAAAATATGGATTTAATAGATCCAGAAAAAGAGAAAACCCGCATTTAATCATCCTGATCATGCGGGTCTCATTTCAACGTCCATTGTCACATCCTTGCAAAATAAGCGACTGAAGTCGTTTATTCTGTTTCATCCTACGGCGTCCTGTCCTTTCGTGTCATCCTGACCTATCCCTTTGCCGTGAAGCTATAATGCACTTAAAACGTGTCTATAAAAATACACAAACGCGTCAAGTGCTGTAGGTTTTTGGATGGTGTTGAGTGAACAAGCGTTCACTCAAATAAGTCATATTGATTAGATTTTATAATCAATAACCACTGGGGCATGGTCGCTGAACCAGGTTTCTTTATAGACCCAGGCATTGATGGTACGGTCTTTCCAGTCTGGAGAACAGGCTTGGTAATCAATTCGCCAACCGACGTTTTTGGCACGGGCTTGTCCGCGGTTTGACCACCAAGAATAAAGTTCCGCTTCCTTACGCACTTCACGGAAAGTATCGACATAACCCAGATCATCATAGATATGATCGAGCCAAGCACGTTCATGCGGTAAACAGCCGGAAGATTTTTGATTGCCCGACCAGTTTTTAATATCAATGCGTTTATGCACAATGTTGTAGTCACCGCAGACGATGACCGATTTATCTTCATCACGCCATTGTTTTAAAATGTCTTGATACTGATCTAAAAAGTGGTCTTTACGGGCTTGCGCTTCATCACCGGATGAACCTGAAGGTAAATAAAGTGAACAGATATGAACAGGTTTTTCTAAACCCAAGTCAAATTCAGCAGAAATAAAGCGCCCTTGAGAATCAGCTAATTCAAAACCTAAGCCATCTTTTACAGAAACAAAAGGCAGGCGGCTATAAATGGCAGTACCGGCATAGCCTGCACGTTCAGCAGGGAACAGGTGGGTATACCAACCTTCAGGTCTAAATTTTTCAGTCCACTGCGCATGCGTGATCCGGCTTTCCTGCATGCAGATGACATCGGCATCTGACTGTTCCATCCATTCAAGTAAACCCTTGGTCACTGATGAACGTAAGCCATTTACGTTAATTGAAACGACTCTTAGAATTTTTTGATCACTTGGATAGCTACTCTTTGGTATCATGCGCAAGTCTTACCTCTATTTATGAATTTTGGAGCACCTCATGACCTCGCCAGCTCAATTTAACCCTCAAGCTTTTATCGAACTAGCATTATCACGTGGTGTGCTTAAATTTGGTGAGTTTACTTTAAAATCGGGTCGTGTGAGTCCTTATTTTTTTAATGCGGGTTTGCTCAATGATGGTGAAGCTTTAACGTTATTGGCTTCAGGCTATGCGGATAAATTAACAACTTGCGATAATGTTGAAGTGATTTTTGGACCTGCGTATAAAGGCATTCCATTTGTTGCTGCGACTGCTGTGGCATTGTCACAAAATCATGGTGTGAGTGTACCTTGGGGCTTTAACCGTAAAGAAGCTAAAGATCATGGTGAAGGTGGCGTGCTTGTTGGGGCTTCTGTGGAAGGTAAAAAAGTCTGGATCATTGATGATGTAATCACAGCGGGTACTGCGATTCGTGAAGTGGTCACTGTTCTTAAAAATGCCGGTGCGCAAATTGCAGGTGTGTTGGTTGCTTTAGACCGTCAAGAAAAAGGTCAAGGTAACTTGTCTGCAATTCAAGAAGTGCAAAAAGAACTCGAAATTCCAGTTCATGCACTCATTACCATGAAAGATTTGATGGACTTCTTGGATGCTAAAGGTGACAAAGACGCTTTAGCGAAAATGGAAGCTTACCGTGTCAAATACGGCATCTGATGGTTATATGGTTGAGAAGGGAAGCTAAGTGCTTCCTTTTTTATGATTTTAAGAAAGTGATCAATTATTAAAAAACTCAAATGAAAAAGTAGGTTAGATTTGGTTCAATATTGGGAGATATTCATGACATTATTAGCGCTATTGTTTGGGAATATCCAGATTCAGTTTCTTTAGCGATCTTGCAATTCACAAAATTTAAATAAAAATTTAGTAAACTAAAAAAACTGAAATAAAACTTGGAATGATTTATTTAATTCTAGCCTGTATGCGAAGCAGTGTTTTAAACTCCAATAAGAAGGTCAAACCTCTTCAGAATAAATAAATTTCTATTTTAGATTTTTTGAATAAAAAATAGCTAAAAATTGCTGACTGTTAAAATTAATTATACAAAATGCATCTTGTTACTAGATAAAAATAGTTGATTTTTCATCTATTTTTTTAATGAGTATGATTTTATATATTAAAAGTATGGGGTCTTTGTAAATAAAAAAACTATATTAAACAATATCTTATTTTAAGCTTTAAAGCCTCAAAAACCATTCAAACTTATCCGTATAAGTCAATATGCATATAGATAAATGATTTTTATAAAACAAATTAATGTTAATTGTGTCATATATTTGTTTATTCTAGCTAATAAATTGGTATTTTTTGTGATAGATCATTTAACCATTAAAGTGATTTAATTTGTTTACAAACCAACGGTAAACACAAAAAAGAGGACTTTATCTAGACGTTGATGCTCTCATTCTTTTTGCAAAACATACTCGGAGAAGTGAGTGAAGAGAAAGGAAGTTAACTTTAAAAGAGATTTAATCTCAAAATAAACAATATAAGTTATGCAATAGATATAGCTGTTACTAAATAAAATTTATTTATTGAAAATAATTTTAATGACACCAATAGATTAAAGGGGTTGAGTCATGACAAAAAAGTACAACAAATTTTTATCTGCTACCGCAGATTTTAATTTAGAAAATTCTCCATATTACTGGATCACTCAAGTGCATGCTCAATATATACAGAATGTTGATCATGCATTAAAAAAATATGGTTTAGATAATTCTCGTCGTCGTATTTTACTGGCTTTAAAATCTAAAAATAAAGCGAGCGTATCTGATCTATCAGAAATGGTGATTTCTAAAATGTCGACAACCACCAAAATCGTTTACCGTTTAAAAGATGAAGGGTTGGTGGATACTTATTGTTGTGAAGATGATGGTCGAATTACCCGAGTTTTATTAACCGATAAAGGGCAGCAAATGATCCAAAAGATTAATGATCTTAGTCACATCGTTCTGGAGAAATCTTTTGATGGTTTAACACCCTTACAAATTGAAAAAATGTTAGAAAATCTTAAGCATATTTTCAAAAATTTAGCCCATTAAACTAAATTGAATCCAAAAAAGTTTAGAACTGTTTGCTGATTTATTTTTATTTTAGAGGAATATGTATAATCCAATTTCACGTCAGGAAAAGAGGATATATTTGATATAACTCATCTTGGTCGTTATTGGGTAGATTTGGCATGAGAATTTTTTCTTACTAAGATTTAAAAAATAATCAGGAAAGAATATAAAAAGATCAGCCCTATAAAAATAAAAATGCTGATCCTTTATGTGTATGACTTAATCAAATTGACGGAACACTCATTAGAGATTAGCTAAGCAATATAAATAATCGATAAAAAATCCATTGCTATTATTTTTTATAACAGGCTCATTGTGGTAATTTTTTATATGGAATGTGTTAAGTGCAGAGTCTAAAATATTAAACCTCTTTCATAAATCAAAAAATGATCTTCTTTTGGTTAATATTCGTACCCAAGATTTCTTAGCATTCGTGCATAATCTGCGGATGAAATACATCGATTCAAACAAGCTTTCTGATCCTCAGTTTAA
>NZ_JABERK010000065.1:0-1924 GCF_013004315.1 Acinetobacter sp. ANC 5378 | reverse complement strand
AAATGACTCCAGATGAGTTTTACTATGACCAGCTACCACAACAAAATAAGGTAGCTTAACTAGAGCAGAGTATCACTTATAAATAAGCTTTTAGTTGTTCAAACATGTGGGACCACCTCTGAATAAAGGTCAATAATTTTTTTAAAAACACCTTGATTAAGTCTAAATTTGGATAAAGGTGCATTATTTTTATTCCAAAGATTATTTTCAAATCGTTCAATATCTCCTTCACCACTGTCCAACATACGAACCTGATAAGTACGTAAAGGTAAATTCAGTTTTACAAACAATGCAACAGCAGCTACTGGCGACCAAAGCTGATATTTATGATCTTTTTTACCTGCTTTGGTATATAAAACTTTCCGCCAAACACAATCTTTGTCATTAAAATTTATAATATTTTCATCTACATCAAACCATGATCCTCCGTATATTTTATTGGTAGTATTTTGTGCCCATTCCCAATCTGTAAAACTACCAAATTCATTAGGACAGATTTTTTTACGTAAATTACAAATGTATTTATAAGGTAAAGGACTATAAACAGTTTCGTTTAAATTTCTAAATGTATTCTTTCTTTCCAATGGATTCTGATACATAGGAACCATATAACCAAAATCATTTTCATAACAAAGATGATTGATTAACACCCAGTCTATAAACTCAACAATGTAGTTAATATTTTGATGAATATCACTTTCAATTGATATTTTTGTTGATTTAATAATACATTTCTTAAGATCTACTGAAGTTGGATTCCATGCGTCATCAATATTAAAAAATCTTTCTACATCATATATTTCGGAATTATTGATAGCTAAGTAATTTTCAAGAAAAATAGCTAATGCACGCATTCTTTGGCTCAGTCCACCTTTAAAGCCTAATATCCACTCATTAGCTAAATATCGCCACTGCTCCCATTGGACACCATATTGTTCAGTCAACCATGAAAACTTTACATCATCACTACGCCCATCTAAGACTTTTAACTCCCCAAATGGATTTATAAAGTTATTGAATCCATTAACATTAAACTTTTTATTCAAAATCCAGTCAAAAAAACGTACACAATGTCTATAAACTGTAATGTACTTTGTTTCAGTTTTAAGAAAGTTAAATACTTTTTTCTTAAATTCTTCAGCAGAAGGATTCAAGCCATCCAAACCACAGAAGAATGACTCAACTTTTGAACCAGAAGGAAAGGTAATCAGATAATATTCAAAGAAATTTGATATGCTAGTTATTCTAGTATCTTTTCCTTTGTCTATACTATTAATCCACTCATACGCTAAATTTGCCCATTCTGACCATTCATCTCCATATGTGCTAATAAACCATTCAAAATTTTCTGCATCTTTTCTTATAACTCTAGTAACTCTACCGAAAGGAGGTTCTAAGGTTTCATACCTTAAAGAACTATAATATTTATGAAAAATCCATGAATTCAACTCACAAATATATCTATGATAAATCCTCGATAAATTATCAGCTTTATCATCAAGTATAATTTTAAGATTATTTTTATAATCTTCATATTTGGTTAAATCATTAAAAAATAAATCCATATCAGAATATTGATGATTTATAAGAAATTTTTCCATAAAATAAATAATAGCGGATCTAGCTATTTTGATTTCCTTAATCTTAAGCCACTCATCAACCAGCTTACACCACTGCTCCCACTCAAGGCCATATTCAACCACAAACCAATCAACAAAAAACTTTGATTTATCAATAGGAGCAATTGGATTTCTCCAAATCTCACTCTTTAAAACAACCCAATTAATAAAATTTGTTATTATAACCCGAATTACGGATAAGAAAACCGCTTGAAAAAAAGATGGTTAGAGCCATTTAGAAAGTTACTACACAAACCAAAGACTCTAACCACCATGTTTGATTTTACAGAAATCTTCTGTGCCAT
>NZ_JABERK010000064.1:0-1010 GCF_013004315.1 Acinetobacter sp. ANC 5378 | reverse complement strand
AGATATCCCTCGTGATCGTGACGGCTCTTTTGAACCACAGATTATTAAGAAGCATCAAACGCGCATTACTAGCATGGATGATCAAATTCTTTCGCTATATGCGAAAGGAATGACAAATAGAGAAATTGTTGCTTTCTTTAAAGAAATGTACGATGCCGATGTATCTGCCTCCCTTATTAGTAAGGTGACGGATGCTGTCATTGAACAAGTGACAGAATGGCAAAATAGAACACTCGATAGTCTTTATCCTGTTGTCTATTTAGATTGCATTGTTGTTAAGGTTCGTCAGCATTCAACAGTAATCAATAAATCAGTTTATTTAGCATTAGGCATTAACCTGGATGGCCAAAAAGAACTTCTTGGCATGTGGCTTGCTCAAACAGAAGGTGCCAAATTCTGGCTGTCAGTCATGACAGAGCTTAAAAATCGAGGAGTGCAAGATATTCTTGTTGCCTGTGTAGACGGGCTAAAAGGCTTTCCTGATGCGATAGCCTCTGTCTACCCTCATACTGATATCCAGCTGTGTATCGTGCATGTTGTACGCAATAGCCTGAGATTTGTGAGCTGGAAGGACTACAAAGCTGTAACAGCAGGATTGAAGGCGATCTATCAAGCAAGTACAGAAGAAAATGCTTTAAATTCCCTAGGTATCTTCTGCGATCAATGGAATCACCAGTATCCAAAAATTGGAGAATCCTGGCGGGCAAATTGGGAAAATATCCGAACGATCTTTAGCTATCCTGCTGAAATACGTCATGCGATTTATACAACAAATGCAATTGAATCATTGAATAGCGTGATTCGCCATTCAACTAAAAAGAGAAAGATCTTCTCTTCTGATGATTCAGTGAAAAAGGTCATTTATTTAGCAACTTCAAATGCTGCTAAAAAATGGACAATGCCAATTCAAAATTGGCGTTTAGCGATGAATTGGTTTACGATTCAGTTCGATGATCGATTAAAAGATCATTTATAAAAAATGGAACTTACACAAAATAATTTACAGGCTC
>NZ_JABERK010000063.1:0-3896 GCF_013004315.1 Acinetobacter sp. ANC 5378 | reverse complement strand
TTATGCAACAAGTTGGCTGTGGCATTACAATCATGAAAGACCACATCAGGCTAACAAAGGAAAGCCACCTTTAATGGCTGCTTAACCTCTACTTTTAACTTCGGTTATTTATGGGAGGATTACCATGGCTTATGTGTAGGTAAAGATATTCCATCAATAGGAAGGATCTATCATATAGAGGTGGATGTTGAATATATGCGTTCTTTGGAGCCACAAACGAACTTGGGAAAAATGGCAAGAGATCTTCGAATTAAAAATATTCTTGAAAGAATGAACTGATAACAAGCATAGTCTTATTTGAAGTACGACATATTATGTCGTTAAAGTGCCTGTTGTTATAGAAAAAATAAAGCTAATTGATTAATATTAAAAAGAAAAGAGAGGGAATTACAAGAAGGGCGGCATATTTCAAATCTAGATCAGGCAATAAAATTCGCACACGAGCGTCATGCAGGACAAGTAGATAAAGCAGGGCAAGATTATATTCAACATCCTCTACGAGTTATGCAAAATGTACAACATGCTCAGGGAAAAATCTGTGCTGTCCTTCACGATATTTTAGAAGATACACCAACGACAATAGAGGAACTCAAAGTTCTGGGCTTTGATCAAAACGTTATAGATGCGATTATCGCTGTGACTAAAGTAAACGGCGAAAATCGCTTTCAAGCGGTGCAACGTACGATTAAAAACCCGATTGCTTGTGAAGTGAAGTTAGCTGATTTGAGTGACAATATGGACTTGTCACGACTGCCAGAAAGTATTAGTTCAGACTTGATCTGATCCTTCATCTTGAAAAAGTAAAAGCCCTTGTTTTACTTGATTTTAAAATAATGTTTTTCAGTAAGCAGCTTAATTTTTATTTTTTTATAAAGCCGATCTTTAGGATCTTCCATTGATTTTGTTACTTTATCAGCAAATTTCTGATCTAACATCAAGGCTGCATAGGTTTTATAACCTATTTCCAATCGGTCTACTTTATTTCCTTCTTGCTCAAACTCTTCAATTAATTTATTGATTTTTTTTACGCTGATATCACTCATATATTTCAACCATTTAGTTTTGGGTTTTTAATTTAATCTTCAATTATTTAGATTATATTAAAGTACAATTTAAAGAATTCAAGGGCTAATAATTTGTAGCGTAATCAGCCCAGGTTAATTAAGACGTATGATTTAATAAGTGCTGTTGTGCAATATAGACGGGTTTGCCCAGACTCGGTGAACATTGTATCCATGTTCCATCTGCTTGAAGTTCCCATGCTCGACGGTTATCTTGAAGGTAATTCATTAATCCATCTTCCAGAATTTGTTTACGAAGTTTTTTATCTTCGATTGGGAAACAGGTTTCGATGCGAGAAAATAAATTACGCCCCATCCAATCCGCACTGGCGCAATAAAGTTTGTTTTCACCCTGATGATAAAAATAATAAACGCGGGTATGTTCTAAAAAGCGTCCTACAATTGAGCGGACTCGAATATTTTCAGAAAGTCCTTTCACTTGTGGACGTAAGCAGCAAATTGAACGGACGATTAAATCAATTTTAACGCCCGCTTGTGAAGCTTTATATAGAGCATCAATCAGTTGAGGTTCAGTTAAGGCATTTACTTTAATAATAATCTGCGCTTTTTTCCCTGCTTTGCTATTTTCAATTTCAGTTTCGATGAGTTCAATCAATTGAGAATGCAGGGTAAATGGTGCATGAAAAAGTTTTTTCAATTTGACCATTTTCCCCATACCTGTGAGCTCTTGGAAGATTTTATGGACATCTTCACACATATCAGCATCACTGGTCAGTAGTCCGTAATCTGTATATATTTTGGCATTGGTCGCATGATAATTTCCTGTACCTAAATGAACATAACGTTTAATTTTATCCATTTCACGGCGGACAATCAGAATCATTTTGGCATGGGTTTTATAACCGACAATTCCATAGACCACCACTGCACCTGCTTCTTGTAATACATTGGCCACTTCGATATTAGATTCTTCATCAAAGCGTGCCCGTAATTCAATCACAGCGGTGACTTCTTTACCATTTCGTGCGGCTTCAGCAAGAACTTGGACAATTTCCGAATCTGCACCACTACGATAAAGGGTTTGTTTTATCGCCAAAACATGTGGATCATGTGCGGCTTCTTTAAGCAATTTAATGACAGGAGAAAATGAATGAAAGGGATGGTGCAATAAAATATCTTCAGTTTTTAATACATCGAATATCGATTTCTTGCTATATAACACTTTGGGTGATTTTTGAATATAGGGCTTAAAACGTAATTCGGGCAAATTGAAGTTTGAGATAAAACGGACTAGATTAAGCGGGCCATCAATACGATAGAGTTGCTCTTGCTCAAGATCAAATTGTCCAAGTAAATAATCAGTAATATTTTCAGGGCAGTTTTTAGTCACCTCAAGTCTTACAGCGCGACCAAAGCGTCGCGAGGATAGTTCACCTTTTAAGGCAATCGCTAAGTCTTCAACATCTTCTGAGATGGTTAAATCTGCATTACGTGTGACCCGAAATTGATAACATCCCGTTGTTGTAACGCCTGGAAATAATTCATGAATATGTTGCTGAATAATGGCTGAAAGTAAAATGTAGTGTTCAGCCTCACCGGAAATACTTTTAGGTAACTTCACTAATCTAGGTAATGATCGTGGTGCGGGAACAATCGCCAAATCAATTTTTCGTCCAAAAGCATCTTTACCCTCTAAAGTTACAATAAAATTTAAACTTTTATTCACCAGCCGAGGAAAGGGATGTGCTGGATCTAAACTGATAGGCGTAACCACAGGTTGAACTTCATTATGAAAATAATCCTTAATCCATTCTTTATGTTTTTGAAGGATGTCACCATACTGAATGAAATGAACGCCATGTCCTTGCAGTTGCGGTAAGAGATTATAATTAAGAATTTTATACTGTTCTTCGACAGCTTCATGTGCGAGTTTGGAAATGGTGGTGACTATGTCTGAGATTAATAAGTCATCTGGACGAGTTCTAGCATGATTTGAAAGTTTAATTTGTTGCATTAAACTGGCAACTCGTATTTCAAAAAACTCATCAAGATTACTTGAAAAAATAATTAAAAAATTTAATCGTTCAAGTAAAGGGTATTCAGTATCTTTCGCCTGTACCAACACCCGCTTATGAAACTCAAGTAGTGAAAGCTCTCTATTTATATACTTTTTTAACGGATGTGATGAAGAGTTTGAAGGCACATTCAAGGAAGTCATTTATGGCTCTTATAAAGTTAGATTGCAGTACTAAAGAAAACTTAATAAAAAATTCCCTAAAACCTTTGGAAGAGGTCAATTAATTTTTTGTAAATAAAAAATGACCAGGTCTGCGGGAAGGCTAAGAATTGAACTTTATTCAATTGAGTATTCTGTGACTACTTAATGACAGATTTATGAAATCGTATTGTATTATTGTTTCATCTGGCTGATATATAGACTTTTTATCTGAATTTAGCAGAACAGGGGAATATTGATTCAAACTGAGACAATTTGGAGGCTTAATGGGGGAACTTTCTAGAAAAGCGATTTCAACTAAAACTGTCATCAGTTATTCATAGTGATGTCATGTATAAAAATTAATCTATTTTAAATTTTAACAACTGTTCAAAATCATGATGAATATAAAACCACAAATATTGAGTTTAAGTTTAGTGCTCATGGGGTGCTCATTTTCTGCACATGCACAATTAATGTTTAGTCAGTATTGAACCGTACCGGGTTTGTCGGAGACTTTTTTATTTAAGTTAGGCAGAGGTGGATCAGGAAATTTGAACAACACTTATAAGTGATATTTTGCTCCCCAAATGATGTTATAAACATCAATATATGGAGTATTTTATGGCACGTAGACCAAGAAGAAATCATTCAAATGA
>NZ_JABERK010000062.1:0-74971 GCF_013004315.1 Acinetobacter sp. ANC 5378 | reverse complement strand
AAGAGCGGATAGAACAGATAGAGACTGCTCTAAATAATCGTCCTAGAAAGACACTGGGCTGGTATACACCCAGTGATATTATGGCTGGTTTTTATACTGTTGCACTTGCCGCTTGAATCCGCCATTTTAAAAAATATTAATTTCATAAAAAAAGAATAAAGCTCATGTTAGAACATATCCCCCTACTCAAAGAGGCGTTGATTGAGGAGTTTTACTCCTTATACGATCAATATAATGAAGATCAGATTTATGCCTGTGCCTTGGTCTTCAATGAATATTTAGGGCTAGATTATTTAGCCATATCAACCACACGCAGTTTATTCGCGGAGCATGAAGATCAGGCTCAATATTTATCGGAGCAAGATAAATGGCAGGTCAAAAAATGGCGCTATCGCTCTCACTCATCCGCCGAAAACCGCTTTGCGCAATTTAAATTAATCTTGGCGGATTATTTAAAAAAATCCATATCTTTGGCAATCCGTTACTGGAACAAAAATACGATAATGGTCAAAACAATTTAGATCTGCTGATTGCCACCTTTAAACAGGCCAAGGAAGCCTTTGCCCATTCTTATGGTTTGGATATCCATCATATTGTTTTTTTTATTCACACTCCCAATCAGCCCCAAGTTTTAGTCCATTCGGCACAATGCCTCAACATCGGCAGCCCATTATTGGATGAATTCATTCAACATCATGCTCCCGAAACCCTGCCTAAAAACCTATGCAGCAAACAAAAACTCTCTCAAGCCGATAAAGACCTGCTGGTCGATTTAGCACAAATGACGGAAGTTGAACCTTATGATTATTTACACATTGCACAGCAAGCCTATTTGCTCACTTTAGAATCGGCTTTCATTGATAGCAATCCCTATATCCAGAAACTGATTCAGACCATTGCAGCGATGGATTCTGGGATAAAAGATGGCTGTGCCTTAGAAAAAAATGAAATATTAGAACGGATTGAACAGTTCTATCATACAAGCCACAACCTGACTTTACTCAACCATGATTATTTCCCCCATATACCGTGAAAAGGAAAGTATCGAGTTAAAATCCGACAACGCTGGCGTTTATGTGCGTAATCTAGGAAAATAGCCAACTTTTAGCGGCGAACTGTTTATTCGCTCTTGCACTGCACGCAGTGCTTCGCTTTTGTTCAGGATATTGTATGAAGTTTGAAAAATTAGGCCAGTCGGGTCGTGCCCGTCGTGGTCGTTTAACGCTTGAACATGGTGTGATTGAAACGCCTGTGTTTATGCCTGTTGGTACCTACGGTACAGTGAAAGGCATGCTCCCACGTGATATTGAAGATATTAAAGCTCAAATTATTTTGGGTAATACCTTTCATCTTTATTTGCGTCCAGGTTTAGACGTGATTCGTGAACATGGCGGCTTGCACGAGTTTATGAAATGGAATAAACCGATTTTAACCGATTCAGGCGGTTTCCAGGTGTTCAGCTTGGGTGCAATGCGTAAGATCAAAGAAGATGGTGTGACTTTCCGCTCGCCGATTGATGGCTCTAAAGTCTTCTTATCACCTGAAATTTCAATGGATATTCAACATACCTTGAATTCAGATATCGTGATGATTTTTGATGAATGTACGCCTTACCCGGCAACCCGTGAAGAAGCACAGAAATCTTTGCAACTCTCGCTACGCTGGGCAAAACGCTGTAAAACTCAACATCATGATGTGCTCAAAAATAAAAATGCCCTGTTCGGTATTATCCAAGGTGGCATGTATGAGGATCTTCGTGATGAATCCCTCAATGGTTTAAAAGAAATTGATTTTGATGGTTTTGCCATTGGCGGTCTTTCTGTAGGCGAACCGAAAGAGGAAATGATCAAGGTACTGGATTATCTTCCTGTGAAAATGCCTGAAGATAAACCGCGCTACCTGATGGGTGTCGGCAAACCGGAAGATATCGTTGAAGCGATTCGTCGCGGTGTCGACATGTTTGACTGTGTGATGCCAACCCGTAATGCACGTAACGGTCATTATTTTGTGACGGAAGGTTTGGTGCGTATTCGTAATGCCAAATATCGTCATGACCAAAGCCCGCTTGATCCAAAATGCGACTGTTATACCTGTCAGAATTTCACTCGCTCGTACTTATTCCATTTGGAAAAATGCGGTGAAATGCTCGGTTCTATGCTCGGTACAATTCATAACCTGCGTTATTACCAAAGATTTACACAAGACATTCGTGATGCGTTAGATAATGGTACTTTTGATCAATATGTCCAAGAATTTTATGCCTGTCGTGGTCTAGAAGTACCGCCTTGTCCTGAAGATTAATCTTTCAGCATTTGCGCTGAAGAAAAAGACAAGGTAAATTGCAGGACAAGTTAGTTTATTATCATATTGTTGATATACAGTTTTTTATTTTAGGAAAATGAAATGAGCCTTTTTATTTCTACTGCTCACGCAGCAGGTGAAGCTGCAGCCCAGCCAAGTTTGGTAACGAACCTTTTGATGATTGCAGTATTTGTCGCAATTTTCTATTTCCTCATCTGGCGCCCTCAAGCAAAACGCGCTAAAGAGCACCGCACGCTAGTTGAAAGCCTAGGTGTAGGTAGTGAAGTGGTTTTTGCCGGCGGTTTAATGGGTAAAATCACTAAAATTGAAGGTGATTTTGCAGTGGTTGAATTAAGCCGTGGCGTAGAAGTAAAAATTCAGCGTGCAAGTGTGATTTCAGTTCTTCCTGAAGGCACATTAAATAATCTCTAATCAAAAAAAGTCGTGCCCTAGCACGACTTTTTCATTTTAAGAAGAAAACAAATGCGTTACCCAGCATGGAAATATCTGCTGATCATCGTGGTTTTGATGATCAGCACATTATATGCCCTGCCTAGTTTGTATCCCGATGAACCTGCTGTTCAAATTTCGGGTGCCAAAGCCGGTACCCAAATTGATCAAAGCATCGTACAAAAAGCAGAGCAATTATTAGAAAGTGAAAAAATTCCAAGCCATGACAACAGCTTTAGCAATAATGCTGCCCTTTTGCGTCTTGATACTTCTGAAGCACAGTTAAAAGCCAAAGAAGTATTACGTCGTGGACTTGGCGATAATTATGTTGTTGCATTGAACCTCGCTCCAACCACTCCTGAATGGCTACAAAAAATTGGTGCAAAACCAATGAAATTGGGTCTGGATTTACGTGGTGGTGTTCACTTCTTGCTTGAAGTGGATATGGATAAAGCCATCAGTCAGCGTATGGAAACGTCTGCGACTGATTTGCGTCGTCAACTGCGTGACAACAAGCTGAAATTCAATAGCCTTGCGTTGAATAACAACACCATTACCGTTCAGTTTGCCAATAACAGTGATCGTACTGCTGTCATGGACTTCTTGCGTCGTAATGGTAATGAATTCACTCAGCAAGCGATTGCATCAGAGTCAGGTTCAACTTTACGCCTGAACTATACTGATGTACGTAAGCAAGAAATTCAGTCTTATGCGGTAAACCAAAACTTGACTACGCTACGTAACCGTATTAACGAGTTGGGTGTAGCGGAAGCATTGGTTCAAACTCAAGGTAGCAACCGCATTGTGGTTGAACTTCCGGGTGTTCAGGACACTGCTGAAGCAAAACGTGTCCTGGGTCGTACAGCGAACCTGGAATTCCGTCTGGTTTCTGATTTGAATGACCAATATATCGATCCGTATACTGGTAAATCGACTGGTCAAGCATTACCTCCAGGTACAGAAATTTTTGCTTATGAATCACTGGATAGTGGTCGCGAATTACTGCTCAATCGTAACCGTATTCTGACCGGTGAACGTGTACAAAACGCATCAAGTGGCTTTAGCCAGGATACTGGCGGTGCTGAAGTAAATATTACTTTAGACAGCGCTGGCGGCAAGCTGATGTCAGATGCAACACGTAATGCAGTTGGTAAACGCATGGCGGTATTGTTCATCGAGAACAAGCAAAAAATCAGCTATGTACCCGATCCTGTAACCGGTGCACAAACTGAAGTGCGTACGCCTTATGCAGAATCTGTCGTGATTAATGCTGCAACTATTCAAGCGGTATTGGGTTCTCAGTTCCGTATTACCGGTCTGGATTCTCCACAAGAAGCGGCTGAACTTGCGCTAATGCTTCGTGCAGGTGCTTTGGCTGCGCCAATGTACTTTGTTGAAGAACGTGTAGTCGGTCCAAGCCTGGGTCAGGAAAATATTGACAAAGGTGTGTTATCGACTCAAATTGGTTTCATCCTGGTTGCAATCTGGATGGTGGTATTCTTCCGTCTATTCGGTGTGATTGCTAACTTTGCCCTGCTTGCCAACTTGGCGATGATCCTGACAGTGATGTCTTGGATTGGTGCTTCACTGACCCTTCCGGGTATTGCGGGTATCGTGATCACCATTGGTATGGCGGTGGATGCCAACGTACTGATCTGTGAGCGAATAAGGGAAGAGATGAAATGGGGAGCCTCGCCCAAACAAGCGATTGTCGCGGGTTATGATCGAGCCTATAACACCATTTTTGACTCCAACTTAACCACGTTCCTGGTTGCGTTTATTCTTTTTGCCATCGGTACAGGTCCTATCAAAGGCTTCGCCGTAACCTTGATGATTGGTATTATTTGCTCGATGTTTACTGCAATTACAGTGACCCGTGCAATCGTACAGCTCATTTATGGAAAAAAACGTAACTTGAAGAAGTTGAGCATTTAAGGAGATCGATGATGACTGATATGACTCAACCTGATTCAAAAAAATATGGTCGCCCTGATGATGAACGGATAATTCCGTTTATGAAAATCGCCAAACCAGCGGCAATTTTCTCCATTATTTTAACGATTGCAAGCATCTTCTTTATTGTGACCAAAGGTTTAAACCTCGGTTTGGACTTTACTGGGGGTGTTTCTGCAGAACTCAACTATGCTAAACCTGCCAACCAGGCTGAAGTAGTTAAAGCTTTAGATCAAGCCGGTTTCAAAGATGCGGTAGTGCAAACCCTCGGTAGCAATAAAGACCTTTTGGTGCGTATGCCAGCTCAAGACCTTGAAGTAGAAGACTTGAGTAACGCGATTACCAAAGCTGCCCAATTGCCGAACAATGCGGCTGAAGTCCATAAAGTGGACTCGGTCGGTGGTCAAGTCGGAAATGAGCTGTATTTACGCTCTGCAGGTGCTGTTGCATTAGCATTACTTTTAATGCTGGTATACGTTACGATTCGTTTCGAATTCAAGTTAGCTATAGGTGCGGTTCTTTCATTATTCCATGACGTCCTTGTAACAGTGGGTGTTTTTGCCATGATGCAATGGCCGTTTGACTTAACCGTATTGGCTGCAATTCTGGCACTTTTAGGCTTCTCGTTAAATGACAACATCGTGGTATCGGATCGTATTCGTGAAAATTTCCGCAAGATCCGTGGCGCAAGCCCACGTGAAGTTATCGATATTTCTTTGACAGAAACTTTACGCCGTACCATTCATACCTCAATGACCTTATTGCTTGTTGTCGTGGCAATGATGTTCCTCGGTGGCGAAGGTTTACACTGGTTCTCTATCGCGATGTTTATTGGTGTATTTGTCGGCACCTATTCTTCAATTTATATCGGTACTGCCTTTGCCCTATGGCGTGGCCTGAACCGTCAAGACTTCATTGTTCAGGTTAAACCTGAATTTGAAGAAGAAGAAATCCCTAAATAGTTTCTCTTTGAATTGACATAAAAAAGCCCATCTTCAGATGGGCTTTTTTATGTTTTTATGGTGCAGTAAAAATGATATCGAAAATTAGGACTTGTTTAAAGCTTTGAATTAATTCCCTTGTACCAAACGACGTGCGCTAATAATCCCCGGTTGTTGCTCTAAACGTGCCAGCAAACGTGATAACTGTGCCAAGCCTTTCACTTCAATTAACAACTTCATATTGGCAATACCATCTGTTTCTGAAATGGTATTCACCTGACGAATATTGATTTGATCTGAAAAAATCACTTGAGTTAAGTCTTTGAGCAGACCACGGCGGTCGTAGGCTTCCACCACAATCTGTACGCTTTGACCACGGGTCGGTTGCATTTCCCAATCGGCTTCAACAGCACGCTCAGGTTCGTGAGAAATCATGCGCACATAATCCGGACAGGCAACCTTATGAATACTGACGCCACGATTCAGCGTGATATATCCACCAATTGGCTCACCATGAACCGGTTGACAACATTGCGCAATATGCAATTCCACATTGTCCAAACCATCAATCAAAATGCCATGCGCAGACAAGGTATGACTTGCACGCGGATTTAAGGTCGGCTTGAGTACCAATTCAGGTTCATCTTGACCGATATGCATATGACGATTGACCTGATTGATCAAGGAATGCAGGCTGATATCGCCATTTACCAAACCAATCAGAATATCTTCACCCAATTTTACATTGAAGTGATTGCAATAATCATTTAAATCAATGCTTTTTGGATGAATCGCCAAACGTAAAAGTTCTTTATTCAGAATTTCACGACCAACTTCCAGATTTTTACTGCGGTCTTGCTGTCTAAACCAGTGACGCAATTTATCGCGTGCACGAGAGGTTTTGATATAACCCAGCGAGTTCACTAACCAGTCACGATTTGGTTCGCGATCTTTTTTAGTCAGAATTTCAACCTGTTCGCCGGTTTTTAAAGTATAGGTTAAAGGCACATAGCGCTGGTTGACCCGCGCTGCATAACACTTATTCCCTACTTCAGTATGTACATGATAGGCAAAGTCTAAAACGGTTGAACCACGGGGTAATTCTTTAATGTCTCCATCTCGGCTAAACACATAGATCTTTTCAAATCCTTCGAAATCTTGAACGTGTTCAAAATTCTCGGAATCATCATCTGATTTATGCGCGTTGGCATCATTACGTTCTTGATAATGCTCAAGTACTGCACGCAATGAATGTAAACGATGATTAAAGGAATGATCGGTATTTTTTGCGCCTTCTTTATAATTGAAGTGCGAACATACCCCAAGCTCTGCCTCGTTATGCATATCCTTGGTCCGGATTTGCACTTCAAGTGACTTGTTCTCTGCAATGACCGCAGTATGCAATGAGCGATAACCATTGGCTTTAGGGTTGGTAATGTAATCATCAAATTGATGTGGAATATGACGCCAAATTTGATGCACGATCCCCAATGAGTGATAACACTCAGGTATGCTTTTTACCAATACGCGAACCGCTCGAATGTCATAAAGCTGATCGAAACTGAGGTTCTTGCTTTTCATTTTTCGATAAATCGAATAAATGTGCTTCACCCGTCCGCTAATCTCGGCTTCGATACCGTAGCTCGCCAGTTCATTTTTCAGTTTATCAATGACAAACTGAATATATTGCTCGCGCTCTAAACGTTTTTCATTCAGTAAAGTTGCAATTTCTTTATAGCGTTCTGGCGCTAAATAACGAAACGCTAAATCTTCCAGTTCCCACTTTAACTGTGCAATCCCTAAACGGTGCGCCAAAGGTGAGTAAATGGTCAAAATTTCTCGAGCAACACGCTCTTGACGCTCGCGTGATGCTTGAGTCAATTCTCGCAAGGCATAGGTACGCTCTGCGAGCTTAATCAAGACCACTCGAACATCTTCGGTCACAGAAATCAGCATTTTATAAATGCCGCTTAAATGCTCTCTTTGATTATTATTAAAATGATCTTCTAGACGTTTGTTCTTTTCAATCAGTTCGGAAAGTTTACCCATCGCCAAGGTCCCTTGGACCAGACTATGCACTTGCTCACCAAAATGTTCACGAACTTCTTCAAGCGTCATGACGCCTTCACGCACACTTCGATACAGCATCGCTGCGGACAAAGTATCTTCATCCACATGTAAATGCGCCAAAATATCCGCCATCTCAATACCGGTATAAAAGGTATTGGAACGATGATTAACCGTGGTTTGCAACTCTTTCTGTAAAGTTAAATGGGCAACTTCTTCGAGTTGTTTAAGCGCTGCATCATCTAATATGCCACGAACCCGATCCAACCATTCCGCCAAATCGTGTCGAGCTTGTTCGGCATGCTCTACAGTCGCTTCCTCGGACAGCTCATTGAGACGTCCAGGAAGTTGTTCACGTACTGTGACCATACCCTTCTCCTACCTCTTTACTTATCATATGCTAAATCGTTTATTTCTTTGTCTTTTTCGAATAAGGCAATAGATTCGACATGTCCAGTGTGAGTAAACATATCCATTACCCCAGCCTTTTTTAATCGATAACCATGTTTCACCAACACACCGGCATCACGTGCTAATGTTGCGGGATTACATGACACATAAACGATTCTTTTTGCACCAAATTTGGGCGCGTAATGCATTATTTCCTCGGCACCGGAGCGCGGAGGATCAATCAATAATGCATCAAATCCCTGTTTTGCCCAAGAATGATGCGAAAAATCTTTTGTTAAGTCTTGTGAATAAAAATGTACGTGAGTCATCGCGTTATTTTTAGCATTTTCTGCACCACGCTGAACCATTTCTTCACTTCCTTCAACAGCCACTACTTGCCCTGTTTCACCGACACAGCGAGCAAGAGGTAAAGAAAAGTTTCCTAGACCACAAAACAAGTCCAGAACGCGTTCACCTTGCTGCAACTGAAGCAAATCACATGCCAGCTTCAGCATTTGCGGATTAATCGTTGAATTCACTTGAGTAAAATCGAGCGGATTAAAGCCAAATTTCACGTCAAATTCCTCCACAGCATAATGCAAACGCATTGCAGCAGCTGGATCATCCACACGGTGCAAACTGTCTGCACCGGCGGGCTGTAAATACAATTGCCACTGTTTGTTTAACGTAAACTGTTTTAATTGGTTGACATCATCTGCTGATAATTTTTCAATATGACGAACCACCAGTGCAATATTTTCATCACCCATGGCCAATTCTATATGACCAATGGCGGCTTTGGCTTTTAGACTTTCGAGTAACTGTTTTAGCGCTGTAATCGATCCAAATTCACGATCAAGCACCATACAGCGGTCGATGGAAATCAATTTATTACTTTGACGTTCACGGAAACCCACCACCAGTTTGTCTTGATTTGGAATATAGCGTACTCCAATACGGGCTTTACGACGGTAGTCTTCACGTTGCGAACGTAATGGCTCTAACCATTGTTCAGGTTGGATTCCGGCAAAATGTTCTAAATGCGATTTTAGAACCTCTTGTTTTAAGCGAATTTGTTCATCTTGCTGAATGTGCTGCATATTACAACCGCCACACACAGTAAAATGTGGACATTTCGGTTCAATACGTGTTGCAGCAGGTGCGCTTAACAGCTCAATACTGTCTGCTTCCTCTAAACGTTTTGCCACATTGGTAATTTGCGCTTTAACAGTCTCACCAGGCAAGGCATAACTGATAAATACTTTTTTACCCTGCTTCTCACTTGGATGATCAGGATGTGTTCCATAGTGCGCTATCCCCCGTCCTTCGTGTGAAAGTGACTCAACCTGAAAAGTGTAAATCGGCTGTTGAGCTGGACGTGGCTTAGTTCTATGTTTCATGAATACCTAGAGTGTGGGAGATAAAAAGTCTGTAGCGGTAAATTCAGTACGTTGTGAGGTTTCA
The DNA here is from genome assembly GCF_013004315.1 of Acinetobacter sp. ANC 5378. Classification (NCBI taxonomy): domain Bacteria; kingdom Pseudomonadati; phylum Pseudomonadota; class Gammaproteobacteria; order Moraxellales; family Moraxellaceae; genus Acinetobacter; species Acinetobacter sp. ANC 5378. Next base: position 65,405 of record NZ_JABERK010000062.1, on the reverse strand, counting down.
CGCCATACTGCTAAAAAATCTGCATGTTGAGGTTGAGTCGATAAAAACTGGATGGTGCGCTGAACTGCATCACGATAATCATTGAGTAAAAGCTGGCCTTTTAACAATGACCAACGCAGGTAAATCAACCAGGTATTGAGCACATCACCTTCGCAATAACTGGTGAGTTTTTGCCATTCTTGCTGACGTACATATTCAGTAACATGGTAGGCGCCATCACCACGCTTACCCGGATAACCGAGTAAATGTGCAACATCATCTAACTTTTGAAATTGACGACCATTGAACATCGCGATCACATCCATCAAATCGACATGACGATGGTGATAACGATTCTGGTAGTTATTATAGCGCTTTTGCTGATCAATTTCGCCCTGATCGAATAAACTTGGTGCAGATAAACCATGATACATGGCGCGAAACAGGATCACCGGCAAATCAAATTGTGAGCCATTCCAGCTAACTAAAGTCGGATGACGCTTGTCAAAAATCGAGAGAAATTTCTTTAAAATTTCCGCTTCAGTATTCTGCTCCCGGCTAAACGAGAACATTTTCATGCCGCCTTGCTCATCAAGCCATAAGCCAGAAATACAGACAATTTCATGCAAGGCCATGCGTTGAAAGTCCATGCCCGACTCTTGACGGCGCAATTTAATCAACGCCTGTTCCAGATCTGCTTCTGGCAAATCCAGACCATACAAATGCGCTCCCGATTTTAAATCGGTCAGGGTTTCTATATCGAAAACTAAAACGGGTAAGCGCATTTTAACTCACAAAAATTGCAGATTTATTCTGGGTCTTGTACAGAAAACAAACCTGTAGAAAGATAACGGTCACCACGGTCACAGATGATACATACAATCACTGCACCCGGATTTTCTTCAGCCAGTTTGATTGATGCCCAAACTGCACCACCGGAAGATGTACCGGCACTAATGCCTTCTTTGCGCGCCAATTGACGTGCGGTTTTTTCCGCTTCAATTTGCGGAATATCCATAATGCGGTCAACTCGTTTAGGGTCAAAAATAGTCGGAAGATATTCTTGGGGCCAACGACGGATACCTGCAATATTTGAACCTTCAGAAGGTTGCAAGCCGACAATCTGAATATCAGGATTTTGTTCTTTTAGATATTTGGAAATTCCCATAATCGTGCCTGTCGTTCCCATGGAACTGACGAAATGAGTAATTTTACCACCTGTTTGCTGCCAGATTTCCGGACCCGTGGTGAGGTAATGGGCTTCAACATTATCCGGATTACCAAACTGGTTCAAGACCAGTCCTTTCCCTTCTTTTTCCATTTGCAGCGCCATATCACGCGCTTCTTCCATGCTTGAAGATTCAATCAGTTCAGCCCCATAAGCACGCATCGCATCTTTGCGTTCCTGACTTGAACCTGCTGGCATAATCAATTTCATTTTATAGCCACGCATTGCTGCAACCATGGCCAAGGCAATCCCTGTATTTCCGCTTGTCGCTTCAATTAACGTATCGCCGGGTTTAATTTGACCACGTTTTTCAGCCTGCATAATCATGTTATACGCTGGACGGTCTTTTACCGAACCTGCAGGATTATTTCCTTCAAGTTTAGCCAATACTGTTGCTTGAGTGTGACTTGCTAGACGTTGCAAACGCACTAGAGGCGTTTTACCTACGTAGTGGTCTAACAAAAATTCGTCTGCTTGAAAATCAGGGGTGGTATTACTCATTATTTGTACCTATATCGAGGTGCGCCTATTGTATGAAAAAATGCTCCTTCCTGCACCCATTTAGCAGGCTTTTTATTGAAAGTGATTAAAGCGCAGTCAGTTTTAAATAAAGCATGCTAATATTCCGAGCATAGAAAATAAACTGCTTTAACCATGTCAAATATCAATAAAAAGTTATTTAAACGTCTACACTTAAATCATGCTTATGGACAACTCATTGCACTGATTTTTGTGCCGATTATGATTTTGGCATGTGTCGGGGCATTGCTGGTTTTATCCGAGACCTCCAATGCATCACGTGCACAACAACGTCAAATGGCAATTGCCATTGTGACCCGTTATCAGCTCACCTCAGAAGCAGCAATCGACTTATTAAGTAGTTATCCATGGCAGTATGATCAGGCACGTAATGCCATGCAGGTCATGCTGAATGAAAAATATTTAATTCGTGCCGCCATTATTGATGAAGATGGTAGAAACCGTTTAAGTATTGGTTATCAGGATCAGGAACCTTGGCCAAAGATTGACTCAAACGCCGCTTTTGTCGGTCCTATTCTGCATCATGATAATAATATTTATGCCTTAAAAATTAATGAACATACGGATAACCCGGCCAGACTGGTGATTGAGCTGGATAACCAACCGCTTGAAATTGCGCGTTATCGGGTCATGGTGGTGCTGATTGCAACCGGCTTATTGACTTTATTGCTACTTTTATTGTGCTTGAATTTCTATTCGCGGCGCTGGATTGCCCCGATGTACGAGATCCGGATGCAATTGCAGCGTTTAAATGCCGATACCCTGGATCAGCACATGGTGATTAACAGTACTGGTGAATTACGTTTGCTCCAGCGCGACATTGCCAATGTAGTCAAACGCCTGCACTTTAGCTTTTTAGAACTGAAAGAACATACCGAACAAACTGAAGACGATTTACGTCGTACCTTAGATACTTTAGAAGTGCAAAACATTACCTATCGTCAAGCACGAGACCAGGCAATTTCAGCTAACCAGTCCAAATCGGTCTTCTTGGCCAATATCAGCCATGAATTACGCACACCATTAAATAGTATTGATGGCTTTATTCATTTATTGCTGCGTCAAGGCAACTTGAGCAATGAGCAAAACCTGTATTTGCAAACCATCCGTAAATCATCTGCCCATCTTTTGGCTCTGATTAACGATGTACTGGATTTCTCGAAAATTGATGCCGGCAAACTGGAACTGGAAACCGCACCGTTTGATCTGGAAGAAGCCATTTTCGATGTCATGGATATGCTCTCGCCTTTGGCGGCACAAAAACATATTGATATGGCATTTTATTATGCCGACAATGTACCAACGCAAGTCATTGGTGATGCCCTGCGCTTCAAGCAGATTCTGACCAACCTGATTTCCAACGCGATTAAATTCACCCCGGATGGTGAAATTATTGTCCGTGCCCGTATGGAACACGACGATATTGGACAATGTTTATTGCACTTTAGCGTGCAAGACAGCGGGATTGGTCTCAGTGGTACAGACCGTAAAAAACTGTTTGAATCCTTCTCGCAAGGCGATGCTTCAGTGACCCGTCAATTTGGTGGAACAGGACTCGGCTTGGCGATTTCCAAACAGCTGGTGCATTTAATGCAAGGTCAAATTGGCTTTGAAGATAACCAGGAACGTGCACCAACCGAAAAAGGTTCCACCTTCTGGTTTACCGCCATGTTTGCTGTGAATGACGAAATTGAAATTGTTCATCCACACTTCAATAACATGCAGGTGGTGTCTTATTTAGCCCATCCTGCGACTGCCAATATCTTGCGTCATTATCTTGAAAATTATGATGTGCATCATGTCGAAACCAGCTCGATTCTGGATTTGTTCAGTCAGCTGAATAAATTCTCGAATAACGATGAAAATACCTGGCTGATTGTGGATCATAGTGGCGATAGCGAAGCCTTATTGAAAGAAATTCGTAACCGTTATCATGGCAACATTGCAGTTTACGGTTATCAAATGTCGCTCGATCCAAACATGCTGAACGAGTATCGTGCCCGCCCACTCTATCAACCGTTGAGTCGTAGTGCGTTGATTCAGCTACTCAGCAATCAGCCGATTTTCGATCAAGATGTACATGAAGAATTTAATGGACAAGGTCTGCATGTCCTCGCTGTCGATGACCATTTACCGAATCTGATTGTTTTAGAAGCCCTTTTGGCCGAACTCAATGTCAAGACCACCAAGGCATTAAGCGGTCAAGAAGCCCTAGAAATCATTCAGAATCGGATTGAAAAAGATCTGCCTACATTTGATGTGGTGTTTATGGATATTCAGATGCCGGTGATGTCCGGAGTAGATACGACTCGCGCCATCCGGTCCCTAGAGTCGACTTTAGAAAACCATAAACGCCTGCCGATTATTGCCCTGACGGCGCATGCATTGGCAGATGAGAAACAAAAACTGTTGCAGGTGGGTATGGATGATTATGTCACCAAACCAATTCAAATGGATCAGATTATTCAGATTCTTACCCACTGGACTTCGGAAAGCTTTAAAAAGGCTAAAAGTGTAGAAAAAGCCATTCTGATTGAAGCGCTCGATCCAAATATTTTAGATTGGCAACAAAGCTTGCAACTGGCGGCCAACAAAGAAGATCTGGCGATCGATCTGCTTAAAATGCTGGTCGACAGTTTCGCCACAGAACTCGCTGAAATGCAGCAGTTGATTGAAATGGAAGATTTCCCACAACTGGAACATGTACTGCATCGTTTATATGGCGCAACCCGCTACGTTGGTGCACCTACTCTACAAGAAGCAACTGGTGGATTTGAGCAGTTTGTTTCCTCTTTACGCAAAGAACGTCGTAAAGCCGACGACACTTTTATTCAGGAAACCCTAAAACGTTTTGATGAATTACAGTCAGTGATTCAGCAAGTTGAACAAGCATCTCAGCAAATTTTAAACCAACAAAATACTTAACGCGGTCTTATTCGAATTGTGACAGTAGCGTCCATCTTTAGATGTGACTCTGCTGTCATGTATCGCGGCATGTATCAGAGAAATGCCCGTGTTATGCTCAAAACAATGGAAAAAATTACAGGTCTATACAACATGGCGTTACTTCGCATAGAAAAAAATAAGGGCATCGCAACCGTTTCTTTAAACCGTCCCGAAAAACGCAATGCCATGAGCTTTGCTTTGTTACGCGAACTGGTCAATGCAGCCAATCAAATTAAAAAAGACCGCTCGATTCGCTGTGTCATTTTAACTGGCGAAGCACATGTGTTTAGTGCCGGGATTGACCTTGCCGATTTAAACGCACCGAAAAATACGGCTTACGCTGCATGGGAACTGATTAAACCGGGACAAAGCCTATTCCAGAAAGCCTTTCTAATTTGGCAGGAGCTTCCTGTACCGGTCATTGCTGCAATTGAAGGTTATTGCTTGGGTGCTGGCATGCAATTGGCACTGGCTGCGGATATTCGGATTGCACATCCGGATACCAAAATGTCGATTATGGAAAGCCGCTGGGGACTGGTTCCAGACATGGGGCTGACCCGATCAATCAAAGGCATTATTAATGTCGACCTTGCCAAAGAGTTGACCTTGACTGGACGTATTTTCGATGCCAATTATGCCAAAGACATTGGTCTGGTGACACATCTGGATGAATCACCAATCAGCAAAGCCCAAGCCCTTGCAGAAGAAATGTTGCAACGTTCTCCTGATGCTCTCACCGCAGCCAAACGCGTACTCGATGCCATGGAACATGAACCAAAAAAATCTTTACGCCTAGAGAAAATTTGGCAACTAAAATTACTATTAGGTAAAAACAGTAAATTGGCGCGTAAAAAAGACAAGAACCCGGAAGTTCAGTTTTTACCACGCCAATATAAGTAAAATATCCAGATAACAGGATTGTGCAGAGAAAAACACATGAGTTTTGATCGTAATACAAAAATTGCATTTTTAGGCATGGGACTGATGGGCAGCCGTATGGCCACCCGACTGATTCAAGCCGGTTTTGAAGTCGCGATCTGGAACCGCACAGCATCCGCCTGTGATGTACTGATTGATATGGGCGCGACTGCCTTAGACGTGCAAGACATTGGACAATATCCTGTTATTTTGACCTGTCTGGCAGATGATGCCGCAGTGCAAGCGGTCTACGATCAAATTCAGAACCAGTTACAAGCAGGACAAGTGATTGTGGATTTCTCAAGTTTATCTGTGGATAAAACCAAGACCTTGGCACAACAAGCCCAAACTCGCCAAGTACAGTGGATTGATTCCCCGGTTTCGGGTGGAACAGCGGGTGCTGAACAGGGAACCTTGGTGATTTTTGCTGGTGGTGACCAGCAAACCATCCAAGATTTATCGCTGATTTATAATGTACTTTCACAACGTGTCACTCGTATGGGTGAAACTGGCACCGGACAAGCAACCAAAATTTGCAATCAACTGATTGTGGCTGCCAACAGTACTTTAATTGCTGAAGCTGTCGCATTGGCTGCTCAAGCAGGCGTTGATACCACTTTACTCGCCCCTGCGCTTGCCGGTGGTTTTGCCGACTCGAAACCTTTCCAGATTTTAACCCCGCGTATGGCGACCCATACTTTTGAACCAGTGCAATGGAAAGTTCAAACCTTGTCCAAAGACTTAAATAATGCAGTCCAGCTGGCTGAACAATTTAATTTAAATATTCCTGTTGCAAAACAAGCACTATCACAATTGAAAACCCACCAAAATAAAGGCTATGCTGAAGCTGATCTTGCCACTGTGATTCAACAGGTTGAATCTTAAGCATCTCATTTTCTAACAAGCAAGGAGTAAGGGCATGATTAAGCTGGCTGTAAATTTATCGATGATTTTTACTGAAGTGCCTTTGATTGAGCGCTTTGCTCTAGCGCGTGCACAGGGTTTTCAGCATGTGGAAATTCAGTTTCCCTATGAACTCAGCATTGAACAAATTCAAACCCAGCTGACCATTCATGACTTAACTCTTTGCCTGATCAATGTACCTGCGGGTGATTTAATGCAAGGTGGTAATGGTCTTGCCGGTGTCCCGGGGATGGAACTTGAATTTCATCGCGGTCTAGAAAAAGCCATTCAATATGCCACAGCATTAAATGTGCCGAGTGTGAACATTTTAGCGGGCAAGCAACCAGTCGATGCAGATCTACTGCCTTGCTTAAATACCTTGGCAAAAAATTTGAAACTTGCCTGCTCTATGCTGAGCGAACATCAGATTCAGCCGGTGTTTGAAATGATTAATGGCACAGATATGCCGCGCTTTCTGGTTCAGAACATTGCTCAAGCACAAGAAATGCTTGAAGCCGTGCAAAACCCTGCCCTGAAAATGCAATATGACTGTTATCACATGGCGATGATGGGTGAAGATATATTTGAAGCCTTAAAAGAAAATATTGACGATATTGGTCATATTCAATTTGCTGACTGCCCGGGACGCCATGAACCCGATACTGCACAAATCAATTTTGCAGAGATATTTCAATGGCTTAATCAAAGTGCATATACAGGCTATACAGCCGCAGAATATCGCCCACAGGCGCACTCCAAGCATTCTTTTGCATGGAAAGATAAATATTTTGTAAAAAATCCGCAAAGTTAAATTATGAACAGAATTGAAATTTGGCACTAAAACCGCTATATTACACGATGAGTTATTGTCCGGAAATAAAACCCTTTATGAATTTAGAACCATCGCCCAGCGCTTCTAATTCTCTCGATCTAGCAATGAATTCTCAAGCTAAAGATGTACAAGCTTGCTTAAAAGTTGTACATGAAGCCCTATCAGATGTAAAAGCAAAAGATATTCTTGAACTTGATGTTAGCGCGATTAGCAATGTAGCAGACTATATGGTCATTGCTAGCGGTACATCAACCCGTCACATTAAAGCCCTCGCAGATAATGTTGCTGAAGAAGCACGTAAAGCGGGTTTCCGCCCGATCGGCGTTGAAGGTGAACGTGATGCGGAATGGATCTTAATCGATCTTGGTTTTGTGGTTGTCCACGTTATGCTTCCAACAGCGCGTAAATTTTACGACCTTGAAAGCTTATGGCGTGCTACTCCAGAATCTGCTTAAAGCAAGAAAAAGCGACCATAAGGTCGCTTTTTTTATTTCTTAACCCTACATCATCAGATCAATCATTGGCACGCCCTCCTTCCTGAATAGCTCACAACTGTCCCGATTATTCTAGGTTAATGCCCAAGCTCATCGGAAATTTTAACACTACGATGAGGTAGTGAGACCTCCAATGGAAGCGTCTTGTGGACTGTACTTACTACGTCTTCCCGAGCGCAGCAGCCATAAGTGGACCGACTTGCTCGTCAGTTAAAATAGGGTAAACTTCCATAGCAAGAAGGTCGTTCCACTCTAGCGCCCACTGTTGTATCAACAATGCATCGTACGCTTCAACGACTGCAAAGCCAGATTGCTGTGCTATAGCAAACCATCTTCCCAGCATTTTTACTCCTTCAGGCGGTTTTCCTCCCGTCTTCAGAAAGCGCTCTATCGCTGCATTACGATTTGCCGGACCGGTTCTCCACTTGACAATAAACAACATAAGTCACCTCTTTCAAATGATTGACACACCTGACTTATGACCATGCGGGAGTGTGCGGATACGAAAATGTTGCTTGATTCATGCCGTTTACACTAGCGATGGGCCAGTTATCCCAACTTATGAACCCATGATATATAAGTCTAGCCTCGCGTTGGCGCTTATAGCTATGTTTCGGATGAAATACAAAATTCCATATTCGTGTATAAGAACACCGAACTGAGAACTAACCGCGCCTAACTACACTATACTACTGTTATATGGCACGGCACATTCACCGTATAATCAAAGCAGCATAACCATTTTGACAACTTTTTTTCTTTATTTTGATTATATTTTGTGGATTAAATGTTGCATTTTCTATCACCATAAATAGCATCCCTGCACTTTAAATGAGACCTACATAAACTCACATAAAAATAGGAAGTTATCTGGCATTTTTAATATAAGTTTTCGCCAAACAAAAAACCACCCGAAGGTGGTTTTTTATTATGATACAAATTCGATGTTTAGTGACCGCCGCCATTAATCGCCTTGGTCATATCTTCAACTACTTTCTTGGCATCACCAAAGATCATCATGGTCTTCTCATTATAGAACAAGTCATTGTCCAGACCTGCATAACCTGTTGCCATTGAACGCTTGATCACCATGATGGTACGCGCCTTATGTGCTTCCAAAATCGGCATACCGTAAATTGGTGACGTTGGATCATCTTTTGCCGCAGGATTAACCACGTCATTTGCACCAATCACTAAAACCACGTCAGTTGCAGGGAAATCTGTGTTGATTTCATCCATCTCCAGAATGTCGTCATACGCTACATCCGCTTCTGCAAGCAGTACATTCATATGACCCGGCATACGACCTGCCACTGGGTGAATCGCAAAACGGACTTTCACACCTTGCTCTTTCAGAATTTCACACAGTTCTTTTACTGCATTTTGTGCACGACCTTGCGCCATACCATAACCCGGTACAATCACAACGCTGTCCGCATTTGACATCAAGAAGCCGGCGTCATCCGCTGAACCAGAACGGTGGTTACGCTGAACTTTCTCACCATTATCTGTTGCTGCAACTGCTGTACCGCCCATCGCACCACCAAACAAAACATTGATGATCGAACGGTTCATTGCTTTACACATAATGTAAGACAGAATCGCACCTGATGAACCCACCAGCGAGCCTGCAACAATCAACATATTATTTTCTAAAGTGAAACCAATACCTGCTGCTGCCCAACCCGAGAATGAGTTCAATAGCGATACCACAACTGGCATATCACCGCCACCGACTGGTGCAATCCATACCCAGCCAAATACCAGTGCCAGAGCTGTCATTGCCCAGAAAGCTTGCATATTGCCGGTTGAGAAGAACACGAAGCCAGACGCTAACATCGCAAGGAAAATGATCGCTTGTACTGGTTTAACCCATGCACCTGAAATCGTTTTTGCCCATTTTTTTGCAGCCAATTTGCCATAAGCAAATACAGAGGCAGTGAAGGTAATCGCCCCCACAAAACAACCCACAAACAATTCAAATAAATGAACTTTGCTCATGTGTGCATGTTGAACACCTGCAGCAGTCAAAGCCGCTTCATTTTGTGTAAATAATGCAGTTAACTGGTTGTTATGCAGAATGGCAGCAATTGCAATTAAAACAGCCGCCAAACCGACCAATGAGTGCATCAGTGCAACAGTTTCAGGCATCTGCGTCATCGGAACAGTACGTGCACGTGCAATACCAACTACACCACCGAGTACCATTGCACCGATAATCATCCAGACCACAGGATGTTCAGCCACAAAGAAAGTAGTAATCACAGCAATCGCCATCGCGATCATGCCGTAACGGTTACCTTTAATCGCGGTCTTAGGACCAGACAAACCACGAAGCGTTAAGATAAAAAGAACGGCGCCTACCAAGTAGAACCAATCCGCATAGTCTCGAATAAATTCCATTTATGAACCCTCTTTTTTCTTTTGCTTCGGCTTAAACATTTCAAGCATACGTGCAGTCACGGCAAAGCCACCGAAAATGTTGATACTTGCCAAGAACACAGCGATAGCACCCAAAATGCTCACAATGTTCACGCTTTGGAAAGCCACGTTGGCCTCTACCCCAATTACCGGCAAACCTACAGTTTGAATCATTGCACCCACCACAATAATGGAAGACAGTGCATTGGTGACAGCCATAAGCGGTGTGTGTAAAGCGGGTGTTACGCCCCAAACCACGTAGTAACCTACGAAGATGGCAAGGACGAAAATTGTAATCGTTTCAACCATGATCTATCTCCTTAACCACGCTTTAACAGCACTTGGCCGCCATGAGCGACGAGTAGCGCTTTTTGAATTTCTTCTTCTGGATTAATGACAAAGTTCTTGTCTTGATCAAAAAGAGTTTCCAGGAAATTGAAAACATTACGTGCATACAATGCCGAAGCTTCAGTCGCTACTGTTGCCGGGATATTTGGAATGCCTAAAATGGTCACGCCATTATCGGTCACGACATTTTCGCCGCACTTAGAACCTTCAACGTTACCGCCTGATTCAACCGCCATATCAAGGATGATTGAACCTGGTTTCATTTTGGCAACCGTTTCAGCACGAATTAAACGTGGTGCATCACGGCCTGGTAACAGTGCAGTGGTAATCACGATGTCTGCATTGGAAACCGCTTTATCGACAATCGCTGCCTGGTCTTTGATGTATTGCTCACCTGGCATCCATCCATAACCGTTTTTAGCAGCATCGGCAGCTTTCTGCTTTTCTTCATCAGACATTGGCACGTCTAGCCATTTACCACCTAAAGACTCAACCTGATCTCGAGCTGTTGGACGTAAATCGGTTGCTTCAACTACAGCACCTAAACGTTTTGCCGTTGCAATTGCTTGTAAACCTGCAACACCTACCCCCATGATGACTACACGGGCAGGTTTAACCGTACCTGCAGCAGTCATCAGCATTGGGAACATGCGTTGGTATTCTGCCGCAGCCAAAAGCACCGATTTATAACCAGCCAAGTTGGCTTGTGAAGACAATACATCCATATTCTGTGCGCGGGAAAGCGTACGGGGTAAAAGCTCTAAAGCAAATGCAGACACCTGCGCGGATGCAAATTGGTCAAGTTCAGTATTGCGGTACGGGTCAAACATCGCAATCACTGCGGTGTTTGGAGCAAGTTTCTGAATTTCTTCACCTTTAGGCGCACGAACTTTCAAAATAATTTGACTGCCGGTATAGGCATCATCCGTAATTTTGGCACCGACTTGTTCATATGCACTGTCAATATAAGCAGCTTTCACACCTGCTCTACGTTCAATGACCACTGTATGACCAGCACTGATCAACTTCTTTACTGTTTCTGGCGTTGCTGCCACACGATTTTCACCGACAACAGTTTCGGTTGGGATTCCGATCTGCATGAGCCTTCCTCAAGCTAATTTTTCTTAAGTAAACATTGCGGTTAGCAATGTTTCCCCCTAGATGCATTTTTGTTGAATTTTTGGATTCTAATTGAACTTTTGTAAATTACCACCCAATATTTATTTAATAAATACCCATATTTTGAACTGGTGATTCATAAAAATAATCATACGATATAGCATTTATTGGTTTCGCTTTAATTAAAATTGTTTTTATCCGCTTAAATGTCATTGCAACACTTTTTAATTTTTTGTATTTAAGCGCTGAAGGTAATTTTTTAGCAGGATTTAAAAAATTTGAATTGATCATTCTGACAATTCTAGCTTTTAGCATATATAAAACGCTAACTTAAAGATGCCCCAATTTAGGGCTAAAACAACCTATTTAATCGCTAATTTTAATGAGATTGACTAAAGTGACATTATAAGCAGACGGATTCAGCAGAAAATTAGTCTGTTTTTTAAAAGCTCATTTCTAAAAATTAGCTGCAAAGTAAATCGTATCTGATCTCTATCTTTCTTAATTTCAATTGTTATTTTTATCCACCCAGTCTTATTCACCATTCACCCTAAGTCGAATGAGGTCAAAAAAATAGTTAATTTTTTTTGCTGACCATTTCGCTTGATGATGATTTGATCGTGCTTCTACCTAATCGACTGTTTTTCGCACCAAATTAGGGCGAATATCAAGCATTTACCTCAATACCGCTATTTTTACTGCTTAAGACCATTAATTTTTGGCGTTTTATCTTTTTTTCTACTGCTCATTCACTTCCTTTATCCGATATTTGAAAAGATTCTTCATCCAATTAAGGTTTACTTTATTTTAGCGTCCCTTTCTTGAAATAAATGAAACCCATAAAAAGGATTCATTCCGAATTGGAATCTTAAGCATCAGATTTTTGCATTTCACCTCCTCAACTAAAAACTTTATAATTCATATTTCTATACGTCCTCGTTCATACTCAAAGTACGCCCAAGTAGGTAAAATGAAACTGAGTCTAACAACAACACAATTAGGTTCATTGTTCGCTGTTTGTGCCGCTTTTTTATTTAGCACCAAAGCTATTTTTATTAAACAAGCCTATGCGCTATCCCCGCTGGTCGATGGCACCATTCTCATGGCGCTAAGAATGGCCAGTGCCTTGCCTTTTTTCCTTCTCATTTGTTGGTTAAGTCGACATCAAAGTAAAAAAATTACCAGTCAAGACTGGGGTTTACTGATCTTTGCAGGCTTGATTGGTTATTATCTTGCAAGCTGGTTAGATTTCGCGGGATTGATGTATATCAGTGCCTCATTGGAACGGATTATTTTATTTTTATATCCGACGATGACGGTTCTGGCTTCAAGTGTGATCTATAAACAACGATTAAGCTTTAAAAGTCTTTTTGCGATTTTGCTCAGTTATGGCGGTACGGTCATCGTGATGTTACAGGAACAAAGTAATGTTCCGCATCAAAGTAACTTCTGGTTGGGTGCGAGTTTGGTCTTTGCCAGTGCTGTGGCATTTGCAAGCTATCTGTTATTGACACCGCGCCTGATTCAGAAATTCGGTTCATGGAATTTCACCGGTCTTGCGCTGAGCATTGCCTGTATCGGAACACTGACCCATTATTTAATTGCAATCCCGAATCCGATTGGCTTACTCGCGCAGTTACCCAGTTCCTTAATCTGGTATGGGATTGGACTGGGCTTTATGGTCACGGTTTTACCAACCGTATTATTGATGCAAAGTATTGAGCGCTTAGGTGCTTCGCAATCTGCCATGATTGCATCGATTGGCCCTATTCTGACCATTATTTTGGCGACCTTTTTCTTGGGTGAAAAAATGAATGCGATTCAATGGTTCGGCTGTGCCTTGAATATTGTGGGGGTGATGATGATTACCTTATCGAAAAAGAAACTCGCTCACTAAGCTTATTCATTCAATTACTGTTGATACGGCCGTTTGATAAATTTTAATTAAATAAACACAGCTTCCGAACTGCATTCATTTTTAATTCAGAAAATTAATAGCATGGGAAATAACCACCTTTACTTTTTTGTCGGCTAATTCCTGTCTCAGGTCTTGCTATACTCGGTCTGCTCATTGAAATGAAGCAACCGCTGATTGCCGGTAAAACATCAAGCAAGGGACTTTTATGAACACTTCTCTCGACATTAGTCAAGATAAATCTTTGTTATGGTTAATGGCTATTGCTTGTGGTTTATGCGCGGGGGCAAATTATTACTGCCAGCCTTTGATTTCATCCATTCAGCAATACTATCAGGTTCCTGAATCACAAGTGGCTCTGACCGTCACCTTTGCCCAGATCTCCTATGCATTGGGTTTACTGTTTATTGTGCCTTTGGGCGACATGCTGAATAAAAGCAAACTCATTCCCTTTCTCATGCTGGGCGCAGCCGTAGGCTTATTTATTTGTGCCAGTGCTGTGAATCTGCCGATGCTCTGGATTGGAACCATCATTGCGGGGCTTTTTTCTGTCGCTGCACAGATTCTGATTCCCTTGGCCACCATGGCGGTGAAACCGGAAAAAACCGGAGAAGTGGTCGGCTTCCTGATGAGCGGTTTACTGGTCGGTATTCTGCTTTCAACCAGTATTGCAGGATTACTTTCCGACCTGTTTCACTGGAAAATGATCTATGTAGTCAGTGGCATAGCCATGCTGGGCTTAAGTTTCTATTTAAGAGGTAAATTGCCGAGTCTGCCACGTCTGAGAATAAGCTATGCGGCAATTTTTAAATCCATGGCGATCTTATTAAAACAGGAACCACGCCTGGTGTTGCGTTCGCTTACGGGAGCGTTCGCCTTTGCCGCCATGAGTATGCTGTTCTCTACCATTGCCCTGCTGCTCACCCAGAAACCTTTTCAGCTTTCTGATGTCATGGTCGGTCTGGTCACACTCGTGGGGGTGTTTGGCGCGCTTTCAACTCAGCTGATTGGTAAATGGGCCGATCGTGGCCATATCAAAACACTGAGCTGGATCGGTTGTTCTATCCTGATCAGTAGCTGGCTATTTCTTTATTTTGGTGCGGTGTCTTTACTGAGTTATATTTTGGGCTACGGACTGATTAATCTGGGCTTGGCGATTACGCATAGCTGTAACCAGAACGTGATTTTTCGTTTACGCCCCGATGCTAAATCACGAGTCAATTCACTTTATATGACCCTATACTTTATTGGTGGTGCCTGTGGTTCTGCACTCGGTGTTTATTCATGGCAGCATGGGGGATGGAGCATGACCTGTATCACAGGACTAAGTCTGGTGATCTGTTCAGCTTTGTTTGCTTTACTCGATATGCGTTATCATGCTCGTGCAGCATCTGTTTCATAAAAAAATGAAATTGAAACAGCCTTTTACCTTGGGACTTATTTCAAATCATTGGCCTTAAGACATTTGCGCTACGGGATAAAAGGGTTTACTGAACTCTATATTTTCGACATTTTCCAATAAAATTTGGATAAAGCTCGGCACCAATACAGATAAAACACTACAGGCATTCGCTAATTGTTTCCGGTTAAGGGCGCTATTGTAGGTCGCTCCGCCTTGACTTAACTGTTGATGCAAGGTCGCTAAGCGGCTAAACAGGGATACCAATAAACTGACTGAATCATGGTTTTGCAGGATTTGCTGGAGCTGTTGTTGTTCCGTGTCAAAGGCTGAGCGCCATGTTTCCTCACTGATTTTCTGATTACGCCAGTCCCAAAAACTTTGATCCAGATAAGGGTTACTCAAGAGTAATCGAATGGTTGGCTGTTTTTTCTCCCAAAGGATACGAAATATTTTTTGATCAGCATCTTTATGGTACATCGAACTCAGAAACAGTCTTAAGGTTTGCTGTTGCTGATTGGCCGCTTGCTCCCGTGCATACAATGCATTAAATGCCACCCACTCCATAATAAACTGCATATCAAGATCATCATGAAGCACTAGGGCTTTTTTAAACCAGCTTAAACTGCGCTGGATACGTAAATTAAAAGACGTGGAATATTCATTTTTTCTACTTCTATATATTTCTTCTAGAACCAACATATTATTTTCCCTGTTGTGGTCATATCTCCAAAATACTAAAAAATTACATTACATACAAATTCTAAGCTGACCGCATAGTTGATTTTCTGGCCTTATGTAAAGGTAATGATCGCCGCAAGCTACTGTCGATTTTTTATCAAACCCCGTATAATCCGCGCTTCGGTTTTTCATCATTTCAGGTTTACGCCATGACTGCTCTCCAATCTTTACAGCCTCGCATTTCGGTTGCCCCGATGATGGACTAGACAACATTTCAAAATTTATTATTATTATCAGTGGTTTAATTCAATAATAAAAAGCACGGTGCAAATACGGTGCAAAATAACTATCGGTCCTATTATTGATAGGCACCCTCATGAATGAGGCTACCAATTTATTTTTGACATAAAAAACCCACCTTACGGTGGGATTTCTATAGTTTATTATTCTGCGGTATTGCTGCAACTACACGTTCAGGACATACGATTCCATAGTAGTCAGTTCCCTAATTCCTAGGTCACCCGTTCACGTCATAAACCAAGACATTCAATTCTTGAATTCTTTCCAGAGTTTTCAGCAGTCTTGAATCAAATCAGCCTATCGGCAACCACTCTTAGGTACGATCCTAACTTGAGAGTTTCAGGAAGTTGCTCTCTTACCAATGCTTTTCTCTTTTTATGCCCAGTGCATTATGTGCGCAATTTCATCTGGTACAGGCAAATAATATAAAAACTATCGATATATGTAAAGTTTTATAGATATATGACAGTGAGTTGATGGCCACCGTTTGAAAAAGGCTTTTTTAATGTGATTTTGATGATTTTGAAAATTTCAGGTGAGAAAAAAAAGAGGTTAGAAAAGTTAGAAAATTATAAAACAGCATTCAAATATATGATTTATAAAGATTAATTACAATTTTAAAAAGGTTAGAAAATGGTTAGATTATGGTTAGTTCTAACCTCTAATTTTGGTTAGAAGTTCTAACCTTTTATATTATTGTTTTATATAAATATTTTGACTTTTATAACTTTTTTCTAACCACTTCTAACCTTTATATGGTTAGAAATTTAATTATTAAATATCAGATACTTAAATAGCAAAAACCTTTCATTTTACTGTTTCTAACCTTTTTAAAGCACTATTGATTGAGTTGATGGAACTTTTGATAAATCGCAAGTTGTAGGCATTCATAGAATCCCTGTTGAATTATGTAGAACTGAATTTTGAGCATTCGGCTGTGTCATGCACCAGTACTGCTGTGGCTTAGAGACCCATCGGTCAGGGTCATAAATCTGTTGAATATTCGACACATTTACTGGGCAGGTGAGGTGGGGGGTCAACCGCCCGGCTTGAACCGGATTCTGTGGTTTTAGAAACTTTGGCCAAAAAAAAGCCCTCACACCTGGAGGACTTTTATTTTAGTGAAAATACTGTGATTAGCTTTGCTTATCGGGCTTCACTTGCTGTGGCCATGCCTGGTCTAATCGTTCTGCATCAATTGCGTGTTCATCAGCTGACTTTGAGATTGCTCCACCACGGACTGCCATTGTTTCGAGTACGGAATTGCAGGTCTTGGCGTATTCAATGAGGGCTTGATTGGAACCTGTGGACAGACGTTTGTCTGTATTACTGATCTGCTTTGACAACCGGTCAACAGCCAAAGCACTGTCACTGGCAGCAGCCAACGCAACTTGTAAGTTTTTATTTGCATTTTGTTCTGACTCCAATAATTGATGGGCCCATACTTTTTCCGTTTCAAGTGAAGCTGTAGCAGATTCAGATCTAGCAAGATCACGTTGTGTTTCAGCTAAAGTTTTTTGTGATTCGAGTAAATCAATTTGATGTGACTTACTTGCGCAGATGATGACTGAAAATGCCAAAGCGATGGCCAAGGCAGCCATCACGATGAATTTCCAATTTTTAATTGCCAAAGCAATATTCATTATTGTTTTTCCTGTTTGAATTGAAGTTGATGAAACTCTTTGAAGCGGATGATCTGATCACCTGCCCATTCGTTCACTGTGTTGGCGAATAAATTTTGAAGTGGAACAATTTCGGAATACCAATAGGCTTCGCGTGCTTCACTAATCGATCCGAAGCCACCGGCATTGGATGGAATGATGCCGAGCAATTGCGGTGGTGTACGTTGGGATGCAAGAACGTCATCACGTGTGACGTTTTTAATATTTAAGAATTCATCTTTGGCAGCCAATTCACTGATCGGAATCAGTTGTAAGCCATCCTTTTTCCCACCAGGTGCATGAAGGAATAAATTGCGGAAGTTACCTGGACCACGTGAATCTTTCATGGCTTGTTTAAGACCTTCCACGTCATCATCATCAATACCTGAATCGGTCATGTATAAGATGAAGCCGGCATGAGATCCGTTGTTGTAGTACTTGCGACGAAATAAAGTTGCTGATTCATTTAGCCAAACGGATTGAAGTGCAGCAATATATTCAGGCGTTCCATAAATTTCTTGATCGACATCAATGCCTTTAATGTGGCAAACAGTACCAGGTTTAAAAATATGTTCTTCAAAACCATTCAGTAGCTGTAAAAATTCCGTTGGATCTTTCATGCGTCTGGTGTACTTAGCCATGAGTCCATCATAGTGGTGTGGCTCATTCAATCGATTATCGATCCGCTGTAAATAGCCATTGCCAAAAACCAAATAGTCGAAAGCAATGCGTTCAAACTCAGATGAACTGATCAATTTATTGGGCGTGAATGACGACACCAGTTGATTCTTTTTATAAAAAACTGCAGTCGACAAATAAGGCATTGCCTTAAAAGATTTTGCCAAAGCATTCATACTGATGTGTGGTTCGTAATAATTGCCACAGAACCAAGTTTCATAGAACTGTGATAAGTCACGGCCATTCATCACCGGTTCTGCATCACCGAACGTAAATGCCTGCACTTTGCTGTCGGACATTAGTAAATCTCCATAGAGGATTTTTTAGATTTTGTTTGGTCATCAAGGGTTAAAGGTTCATTTGCGAACGCATGGAAAATGGCAAAAGCCAAATCTGCATGACCGATGTTTTCTGCACGTGATGCTTCAAATGTCATTTGTCTTTGAGAAGCCGTCAGTGTTTTTCGAATAGCCATAATTGACATAGCAACGTCAGTGGATCCGGCATCAAATTCAAAACGTCCTTTATTGATCACGTCCATTGCTTTCATGACCAATTGTGTTTTGACATCGACGCTGTAATTGAAGGTCGTTAAATTTGGAAAGAACTCAAGGACCAATTGAGCAACACCAGTGCCCATACCTGACTTGTCTAAGCCGATATATTTGACGTTATATTTGGTTGTTAATTTCTTGATGTATTGCGCTTGGCTGGCAAAGTCCATGCCTTTGAACTGATGATGTTCAAGCAAACGGAATTTTGGATAATCAGGTTCAGGTGGTGCAATGACGACAAGCCCTGCACTATCTCCACTTTCAGCTGGGTCATATCCGATCCATACCGGTTTATTACCAAATGGACGAAGTGCCAACGGTTTAAAATCTTTGGACCATACTTCCCATGAATCGACCATACATGGCTGAATGATGGACAGTGGAAATACACTATGACCATCATCAACGAATTCACACATATATAAATTGGCAAATTCTTCAGGACTGTTTTCAGCAATCAGTTCATCAATATCGAATAGATCACAGCCTTGGCGTTCAGCATCCTGAATATTGACAATATGTCGCCACATTTTGTCGCCACATAAAGCACCATCTCTTAAATTTGCATGACTGGTGTTGATCTCAATTCGATTTTCTTTGCTGCGACCTTTATTGAAAGCGTCCCCTGTCCAAAAGGCATACGCTTCATGCGTTTTACTTGAAGGTGTAGAAAAATAGGTTTTTTTGTACTGCTTTTGGGCAGCCATTGCCGATGCCACTTTTTTCAGTGTCGCAAAGCCATGCACCCAAAAGAATTCGTCAAAATATAAGTCGCCATGGTATGACTGTGCTGTCTTGGCATTGGTACCTAAAAAAATCAGCTGAACAGTATTACCACATGGAAGCGTGATTGAAATCGGATCGCCTTGCAGATCCACTTCAATGGACTGCATGACAAAGTTTTTGATGTAAGTTTTAAAGCCATGTGCTTGGGCTTTAGATGCAGACAAGAAAATCTGGTTTCGACCAGTGGTGACAGCTTTGATCAATGCTTCACGTGCAAAGTAGAATGTTGCACCAATCTGACGTGATTTTAATAAAGCACGATTTCGCTGTTCACGCGCACGGTACCACACCTTTTGATACTCAAATAAACCATGATCGAAGTCTTCAAGAAGTTTTTCGACCTGTTCTTCAGTCAGGGCATTTGGCTGTTTAGGTTTACGTGGTCCAGCATTTCTATTTTTAAGTTTTGGATTCAGATCGGTTTCGTTGCCACCGTCAGAATATTTTTCAATGCGTGCCATGCGCTCCAATTGGCGCATGAGCAAATCAATTTCCTTGAAATCACCAGGTGTTTTTTTCTCAAGAATAATCAGTTTGATCAGTTGAGCGGTTAAAGCTTCACCGACTCGACCTGCAGGTGCATCTTTGTCCCATTCATCGCGTGTTTTCCAAGCGTGAACATTTTTATCAGGCTCGTCGATGTAATCTGCAATCGAGCTGATTCGCCACCCCATCCAGTACAAAAATTTTGCTAGAAGGCGTTTGTCGAAGTTTAGATTTTTCGGTGTATCAAGTGCTTTATCCATTGGCTCATTAAGCCAACGCTATAACATTTATTCATTGTGGCTACTTTGTAAAACCCACTTAATACAAGCCCTTTGGATTGAATGTTTATGCCGTTCTTCCGATTCTGCTAACTACTTTAAATAGATTTTATCTATCGACATAGACACAGGATTCAGAAATGAAGAAATCCAAATTTTTCCGTGTTGCAGTTGCTGGATCCACGACTGATGGTCGCGTGATTGAAGCAACATGGATTCAACAAATGGCTGACAGCTACGATCCAAATACATACACAGCCTTAGGCAATCTTGAGCATTACCGCGGTTTTTCACCAAGTTCTGAATTTGGCACGTATGCAAAGGTTACAGCTTTAAAAGCTGAAGAAGTAGAAATCAACGGTACTAAGAAACTTGCATTATTTGCTCAAGTTGATGCGTTTGATCAATTGATTGAATTGCACCAACGTGGCCAAAAGCTATTTACATCCATCGAAGTCAATCCAAATTTTGCTGATACCGGTAAAGCATATTTAGTGGGTCTTGCATTCACTGACACCCCTGCTTCATTAGGTACGCAACTCATGGAGTTTGCAGCAAAACAGAATGAAGAAAACCCATTCGCAGGTCGTAAACAAGATGCAGCAAATTTGTTTACTGCAGCTGAAGAAGCATCAATCGAATTCGAAGAATCTGAATCATCAGGCATCTTCAAAAAGTTCATGGATTTGCTGAAGCCAAAACTAGAAGAAAAAGACAATAAAGATAACGGCAAATTCACGGAAATTAATCAGTGTCTTGTAGAAGTTGCAAAAACCTTTAACGACACTCAGACCAAGTTGCAAAAGGTAGAAACTGAGTTTTCGGAACTTAAAACCAAGCATTCTAAATTGGAACAAGACTTCACTGATCTTAAAGCCAAATTAGAAGGCGAAGAAAATCCAGGCACACCACCTGCCCCTGAAAACACTGGCAACTTCTCTGAACAAATCGAGTGCTAATAGTTTAATCACTGTCAGCAGTCTATAAATATTGCTTATAAGCGAGAAAAAAATGCGTAACGATACACGTAAAAAATTCAATCACAGTTTGGCAAAAGTTGCTGAACTCAACGGTGTTGAATCGGCACAGGTGCAATTCACAGTAGCACCTGCCCCAGCTCAAAAAATGGAAGAAAAAATTCAGGCGTCAAGTGAATTTCTTCAAAAAATTAATGTCATGCCTGTCGATACTCAAACTGGTGAAGCGATTGGCTTATCTGTGAATAAAACGATTGCAGGTCGTACAGATACATCAGGTAATGGTGAACGTACGCCAACAGATCCAACTGGTCTTGGTGCAGACAAATACGAATGTAAGCAGACTGATTTTGATGTGGCGATTCCATATGCAAAACTTGATGCTTGGTCAGTTTTCGCAGACTTTCACCAACGTTGGACAAATGCCGTTGCTAAAGCAATTGCATTGGATCGTATCATGATCGGTTTTAACGGAACCTCTGCAGCAGCAACAACTGATCGTACTGTGAATATAAAACTTCAAGACGTGAACATTGGTTGGCTGCAAAAAATCCGTACTAATGCGCCTGATCGTGTAATGTCGACAGTGACAGTTGGTGCAGCTGGTACATACAAAAACTTAGATGCCTTGGTGGTTGATGCAGTCAATGAATTAATTGATGAAGTCCATCAAGATGATACGGATCTGTACGTGATCTGTGGTCGTTCACTGTTGGCAGACAAAAACTTCCCGATTGTGAATGATGCATCTGACAATACCAATGTATTGGCTGGTCAAGTGCTATTAAGCCAAAAACAAATTGGTGGCTTACCTGCAGCACGTGTACCACATTTCCCTGACAATGCACTTTTGATTACGTCTTTTGACAACCTGTCAATCTACTATCAAAAAGATGCAAAACGTCGTTACATCCAAGAAAAACCAAGCAAAAACCGCATTGAAGATTATCAATCTTCAAATGAAGCGTATGTGATTGAAGCATACGAAAAAGTGGCATTGGTTGAAGGCATCACAATCGAATAATAGGTGATTTATGTTGAGTCCAGCTCGACGACATCGCCTTCAGGCTTTGGCAGCGAAAGAAGCTGCCAAGGCTGATGAATTTGGTGGTGTACGTCAAGACGCAAGCGTCTACCAATTACAACTGACCGAACTCAAAAACGATATCCATGTTTTACGTTCAATTCAGTCACAAGAAAAACGTGCTGAAGCGAAAAAAGAACTGATTCCAAAGCACATGCCTTATGTGTTGGGGATTGTTCAGTCAGGCGCAAAAGTTGAACAGGATGAAGTCATTACCACCATCATGCTGTGGTGCTTTGACTGTGGTCTATTCAATCAAGGTTTAAGCCTTGCTGAATATGCTTTAGAGCAAAACTTAAAAATGCCTGATTCATTTAGTCGCAATACTGCCACTGTCGTTGTTGAAGAAATTGGCAATGCAGCACGTGTTGCACACAAGGCAGATAAATCATTTGACCTTGATGTTCTATTTAAAGCAGATCAATTGACTAAAAAAGAAGATATGCCTGACGAAGTACGTGCAAAACTTTATGTCGCACTTGGTCGAGAATGCTTTAAGCGAGAAGATGTTTATTTGTCATCTGCATATTTCAAAGCTGCTTTAGAAAAACATGAAAATTGTGGCTGCAAACAAGAATTTCAGAAAGTTGAAAAAATTCTGAAAGATCTGAAAAAAAATTCACCTGAACCAATGCTAAATGCTGATGGTTCACAGGTCGTCGATGATCAAGGCAACTTGATGTTTCATCCGACGTAACGAGTGCCCCGCGCCAACCGAGGGGCAGAATTGACGCTGTAATGACATTTTTATGCGTAATTACAAACTCAATTCTCCACCCCTCAACTATTTGAGAATGACAATGACCGGACTAATTGCAAACGGCAACCGCAACAATGAAGAAGTTGTCATCACCAGTGATTCATTTTTCCCTGGCATATCGAGCAAAGCCATTCGTGAAGCATTGCGCTTTGATGGAAGTGTCACTGATCAGCGTTTAATTCCTGCAATTGAATCAGCCATCATTGAAGTCAATGACCAGCTCGAGTCCCTGACATCAAAAGCAGTATCACTTGCTGAAATCAGTCCAAAAACCATCACCACCAAAGGGGTGGAAAAGCCCATCACTGAAGTTTTGTATTTCCGTGCCGTTGCAGCAGCGGTTGGTGCTGAACTGACTGAAAAGTATCGTGCTTATGACACCAACAACAATGGTGGCCAAAAAGCAGATGATCTGACACCAACGATTGATGATTACCGTCGAGATCTGCGCTTTGCCATTCGTGATTTAAAAAAAATTCGTCGTTTGAATGTGGAGCTGGTATGACTCAGAAATGTAATTCATGTTTCAAAGGTTTTGATGGACGCAATGGAAATGGCTATCAGCCTTGTTCATGCCTCAAAAAACCTGAATTTGTTCCTGTGCCTGGACCAATCAAAATTGATACACGCTCAAAAAACAGAACTAGCTTCTGGGGAAAGTGGTTTAAATGAAAACTGTTTATGCCATTCAGAATGACACGGTTGACGCAATTTGTTGGCGCAACTATGGACGCTCATCTGGTGTGGTCGAAGCAGTACTTGAAGCCAATCCACACTTGTCTGAATTTGGTCCATTCCTCCCGATGGGGACAAAGGTTCAGTTACCAGAACTTCAAACACAACAAAATAAAACGCAAAGCATTCAGCTTTGGGACTGAGAACAAAAAATATGGCTGAGCCAACCACATCAACGACTGTCGCAATTACCGCTTCTGCCGGCTTGGTATCACTCCTTCCATTTGTGAATGGTGATGCACTGTTTGGTGCAGTAATTGGTGCAGCATTTTTGGCATACACCCAGGTGTCACTGAGCTATGGAAAACGTATTTTTTCACTCATGTTGTCCGTCGCTTTGGGCTATGCCTTAGCCCCTGAAATTTCAAACCGAACTGGTGTGAACAGCCACACGGTCATTGCTTGCTTTACCAGCATGTTTGCCTTGCCTGTTTTGGTGAAGGTCATGAAATGGGTGAACAAGTCGACATTGACTGAGATCTTCAACACCACTTCAAGGTTCTTTTCTGCCCTGTCCAACACTTTTGGAAAGGAGAATAAAAAATGATGCAACTCATGTTGTCGCCATTGGCACAAACAATTTTTTCCATCGTTGCCGTGCTGTGCTATGTGGCATGTGCATTCCGTATTTTATGTTTTGATCGTTTGCACCTGCAAAAATGTTCGTTTCGACTATTTGCAGTTGTTCTGATCGGTGCATTCCTTGCACAAAGTATTCATATCATTTTCATTAAAGATCCGGTCACGATTTGGGATGCCATTCTCGCGGTGTTCTTAGTGGTCTTTATTTTTCGAAGTAAAGGCAATGTCGTTTCAATGCTAAGGAGCACACCATGAGCATTTTAAAATTAGGTTCAAAAGGTTCAGCCGTCACTGAATTGCAAAAACTGCTGATTAAAAATGGCATTACTGGACGCAATAAAAAACCAATCAGCATTGATGGCGATTTTGGTGAAAATACTGAATATGCAGTGATTCAATTCCAGAAAAAGCAGAATCTTAAAGTTGATGGATTGGTCGGTGACTACACACTAAAAGCCCTACGTGGTGAATGCACCAGTAAGCTTTTAAAAGAAAGCGACTTAATTGCCGGTGCCAAACGACTAGGTGTTCCAGTAATTGTCATTAAGGCAATTGCTGAAGTTGAAACGCTGGGTGAAGGTTACTTGCCAAATGGTAAGCCTAAAATTCTATTTGAACGTCATCGCATGTATTTCTATTTGAATCAGAAATTCGGCAAAACCAAAGCCAATGCACTCATGGCTAAACACCCGAATATTGTGAATACCAAAACAGGTGGTTATCACGGTGGATCTGCTGAGTACACACGTTTAAGTCAAGCCAAACAGCTTGATGAATCATGTGCATTACAGTCGGCATCTTGGGGACGTTTCCAGCTCATGGGTGAAAATTGGAAAGCACTAGGTTATGCATCTGTTCAGGAATTTGTAGCGCAGCATGAACAAAGTGAAAGCCTTCAGTTTGAAGCATTCCTTCGCTACTGTGAAACCAAGTCTGGTGAAGTGGATGACAAAAAGTGGATGCTCATCGATGGGTTACGTCAAGAAAATTGGCACGTGGTTTTTTCACTGTATAACGGCAAAAACTATAAAAAACTGGGCTATGACACTAAGTTTTTACGTGTGATGAACCGCCTCGATCCAAACTATAAGAGTGCAAAAGCTGCATGAAAAAGCCCAATCAATTAAGAGAATATTTACTCAAAGCGATTCCTGATCTGAGTCCTGATCAGGATCGCTTATTGATCTTTACTAATAATGGTTCGCTTCGCAGTACCATGGTCAGTGGTTTTAGTTTTGAAATGTCATACACATTGGATCTGGTCATTACTGACTATGCCGGTGATGTCGATGTTATTGGTGTGGTGCTGTTCACGTGGATTGCAGAAAATCAGCCTGAATTGATGGCCAACCATGAGAAAGGCAAACAAGCCATCAGCTTTGAAGCTGAACTGATTGATAACAGTAAATATGACATTAACTTTCAAATTCCACTAACTGAACGTGTCGTCGTGAAAAAGTTGTCAGACGGTAAATTAGAACTCAGTCATCCTGAAGAACCGAAGTACACAGAATTTGAACCTGCCACTGATTTTGAAGTCATCGATCCATCGGGTGAAGTCGTTGCTTCATGGACCACTGCTGAAAAACAAGGTTGGTCATTAGATATGCCACCGACAGGTCGAAACCCATGACGAACAATGTTGAAGAACTTGCCACCTACTTACAGCCGTATTTGGAACGGTTGTCAGTGGGTGAACGTGCCAAGCTTTCAAAACAGATCGGTCGTGATTTAAGAAAAAATCAGGGCAAACGTATTTCTACACAACAAAATCCTGATGGTTCAACATACACCCCAAGGCGCAAACGCCTACGTGAACAAAAAGGCAAAATTAAGCGCAAAATGTTCACCAAATTAAAAAATACTGCTCATTTAAAATTGCTCAGCACCGCTGATGCCATTGCGATTGGCTTTGTGGGTCGTGTTGCACGTATTGCCCAAGTACATCAGGAAGGTTTAAAAGATCGTGCGGAACGTGGCGCACCGAGTGTGGTCTATCCAAAACGTGAACTTTTAGGCTTCACAGATCATGATCTAAAACTGATTGAAGACTCATTCTTAAAACATATCAATCTTTAAGTTTTTATCCTTGTAAAAACTACTTAATACAAGCCCCATCAGCTGAAATGGCTTAGCCCTTGACGCAAAGTGTTTGTATGAATGCAGATGCTAACCGTCGTCTTGAAAATATTGTTCGATTTGGAACCGTCAAGACCATCAATCCGTCTAAACCTATTCCACGTGTCATCGTCAATTTAGGCGATATCGAGACACCAGAAATCCGTTGCCTAAATATTCGTTCTGGTGACGATGCAACTTGGGACATGCCATCGGAAAATGAAGAATGTGTGGTCATTTCACCCTGTGGTGATATCGGCCCAACTAGTTTTGTTTTATATGGATTTTATAACGACGATCACCCTGCGCCCTCTGATGATTTAAACAAAAAAATTCGTATGTTTTCCGATGGCTGTGTCATCGCCTATGACATTGCGGCCCATCATTTATCTGCTGTTTTACCTTCAGGTGGCACAGCCGTTTTGACTGCTGATGGTGGAGTCACTGTGAATGGTGATACGACGATCAATGGAAATTTACAAGTCAATGGAAGTACCGCCATGACAGGAAACAATACCGTTGGAGGCAGTCAGTTAGTACAAGGATCTAGTCATTCATCAGGTCAATTTAGTACTGAAGCCGATGTTACTGCAGGCAATATCAGCCTGAAGAACCATAAAACTTCTGGTGTTCAACCTGGATCTGGTACATCGGGAGGGCCTACACCATGATGTCTAGATATACAGGATTGAGTTTGCAGAATGAAGCTGAACAGATACGCCAATCTATTCAAGATATTTTAACTACACCCATTGGTTCACGAATCATGCGTCGAAGCTATGGTTCATTACTACCTCAAATGATTGATGCACCATTTAACGATGTCACTAAATTGCAACTATATGCAGCTAGTGCAACAGCACTAATTCAATGGGAAAACCGAATAAATATTGAATCCATTTTAATTGAACAGCTAGATCAAGGTAGATTCATTTTGGAATTAAAATTAAACATCATAAATAGTAATCAGAACGAGTCTTTAAGCATCCCATTAAACTTTGGTGCTATATCATGAATATTGTCGACTTTTCTCAATTACCAACACCAACTCTCATTAAAGAATTGGATTTTGAAACTCTGCTCAACGCACGCAAAGAGAAATTTATTGCGTTATATCCAGCATCCGAACAGCAGAAATGGCGTTCAGTTCTTTCACGTGAATCAGAACCTGTTGTGAAAATACTTCAGGAAAACACTTATTTAGAAATGCTCTATCAGAATAAGTGCAATGCAGATGCACGCTCGCTGTTGCTTGCTTATGCTGAAGGTGAAGACTTAGACCATTTAGCACTCACAGAATATGGATTAACACGTTTAATCGTAACTCCTGAAGACATTTCTGCCACTCCACCATTGCCAGCTGTTTATGAATCTGATGAGCGATTACGTGAACGTTGTCTACTGTCGTATGACGGAATGAATACCGCTGGTGCGACAAATGGATATCGTTATTTCACATTATCAGCAGATGGTCGTGTTGATGGAATTAAAGTCAAATCAGATGAAGAAACACCGTGTTTTTTAGACATTGTGATTACACAAGTCGATAGTGAAAATGGTGAAGCATCAGAAGAACTGGTTCAAATTGTTCAAGCTTCTTTAGATCCAGATACAGTTCGACCAGTTGGTGATAGACCAACCGTCAAATCAAGTATTGCAACAAATTACCAAATTGAAGCATCTCTATATGTTGGTAAAAATGCTGAGGATGCATTGTTACTTGAAGCAGCACATATTCGTTTAGATAAATACATTAAAAATGCTCAAAAAAACGGTGAAAGTATTTATCTATCTGCAATTTATGCTGCATTGCATGTAGATGGTATTGAACGAGTAGAGATTATTTCACCGACATCAGATTTGGTGATGGATAGTTACCACCACCCATACTGCACTGCTAAAAATATTACTGTTGGAGGTGTAGTTTGAAAACTTTACTCCCTCCAAATTCCACAGAACTAGAACGAAAACTTGCTGAAGTAGGTAAAGATGCTTTTGATTTACCATCGATTCGTATCATCAAAGATATTGATCATGTGCCATCACAATTTTTACCTTTTATTGCTTGGCAAAAATCAGTCGATTATTGGGATGATGACTGGCAAGAAGAATTAAAGCGGAAAGTCATTAAAGAATCGAGAGATTTGCACCGATTAAAAGGCACACCTGCAGCAATTAAAAAAGCCTTAGAACCGTTTGGATATGAAGTCAATATTATTGAATGGTTTGAAGTAGAGCCTAATTTAGTACCAGGTACTTTTAAATTAGAAATCGATTTAATTGGGAAACCTCTCAACTCTGATACTACAGCAGAAATCAATCGTCTTGTTGGTGAGACTAAAGCTGCATCAAGACCTGTTACTGACATTCAATTTACGACCAATTCACCTGTTCCAGTTTATATTGCCACTGGTTATCAACGAGCAGTGACGGTATCTAGTTATACGAGATCAATATGAGCGATTACTACAATATTTTAACTAATCTTGGGCGTTCTAAGATTACAGACTTAATCACATCTGATACTGCACTTGAAAACATTCAAATTGCATTTGGTGATGGTAATGGTTCAGTCCCAACACCGGACCCTACACGTACAGCACTAGTAAATGAAGTACATCGCAGACCTGCCAACAAATTACAAAAACATCCAACTTTAACCAATAGTATTGTTGTTGATGTGGTTATACCTAATAATGTGGGTGGGTTTTGGATTCGTGAATTTGGTATTTATTTCGATGGTGTTTTAATCTGCAATGGTTCATTAGCCCCAACTTTTAAAGAAGCATCTGATGATACTGTGAATACATATCGTCTGAAGCCTTACATCAATGTTGAATCAGATCGACTTAAAGTTGTTGAAATTGAAAGTGACTTAATTAATGCAACTGAAAGTTGGACTCAAGAAAATTTCATTAATCGAAGTGAAATCGTAGACAACTTAACAACCAATGATGCAACCAAGCCTGTTTCAGCAAAACAAGCAAAAGTTCTGCAAGATAATAAGCTTGGTAAAACAGAAAATGCTGCAAGCGCAACAAAACTAGCTACAGCGCGAACAATCGCAATTTCAGGTGCAGTTACAGGTACAGCAACCTCATTCGACGGATCTGCTAATGTTGCGATTACAACCACATCATTAGATGCAACTAAACTGTCAGGTACAGCTTCTATTGCAACTACTGGTAATGCTGCAAGCGCAACAAAACTAGCTACAGCGCGAACAATTGCAATTTCAGGTGCGGTAACAGGCACAGCAACAGGGTTTGATGGTTCGTCAAACATTGCAATTTCAACAACTGAAATTGATGGTTCTAAAATCAGTAGTGGTACTGTACCTGTTGCGCGACTTCCTGCTGCATCAACAAGTGCAGCGGGTGCTGTAAAACTCAATAACACACTAACAAGCACAAGCATAAGTGAAGCCGCAACCGCTGCTCAAGTTAAGGTGCTCAATGACAAAAAGCTTAATAATAATGCATTCGGAAATGGTGTAAACGTCACATCTAGCAGAATATCAGGTGCAACTTATACAAATCCTTACGACAGACCATTAATCGTAGTCATGTCACTTGGGGATACAGACGATGCAAATTTTAAATTAAAAATAGGTGATCTTGTTTACACATCTCCTTACGATTTTCCACAAACTGGCATGTTTGCATTTACTTTTGTAGTCCCTCCTAATGCAGAATACATGGTTAAATGGGCCCCTGGATCGTGGCCTATCGGTTTAAATTTTTGGTGGGAGTTTTAATCATGCAGGTGAAGTATTTTAAAGATGCGGATGGTGAAATTCACGGTCTAATCAATGAAGTTCAGGATCATCTGATAAAAGAAGATTTTGTACCATTAACTAAAAATGAATTAGATAGATTATTTTTTCCAGAAAAGTATCTAACTGAAGAAGAAAAACTCGCGTATAAGCGTTCACAGTATCCAAAGCTCACACGCTATCAATTTATGCGTGGAATGCTTGAATATGGTTACAAATCATCTGATATTGAAGCTCAAATAATGCTCATTAAAGATGAATATACACGCGAACTCACAATGCTTGGATTTAAAGATGCTGGGTATTTTGAACGCAATGATCAAAGCATTACTGTTATGCGTAACATTCTAGAAAAAACAGATCTAGAAATTGATGAGTTTTGGGAGTTGAGTATGACTTTTTAACAAGTATCTACTTTGTAAAACCCACTTAATACAAGCCCATGCACTTGGGCTTTATTAATCCACATGCAAGCCTGTTTACTGAAATAAAACCTCAATAAACAGGCTTTTTTTATGGCAGATTCATACCACCACGGACTGCGTGTCGTTGAAATCAACGAAGGGACACGTCCGATCCGAACCATTGCCACTGCTGTTCAAGGACTCATTGCCACTGCAGAAGATGCAGATGCAACCGTTTTCCCATTGAATACGCCAGTGCTTATTACAAATACCCAAGCTGCAGTTGCAAAAGCCGGTACCGAAGGCACACTAAAAACAGCACTGCAAGCCATGGCCAATCAAGCAAATTCAATCTGTGTAGTAGTACGTGTTGCCACTGCTGAAGATGAAGCAGCACAAACAGCCAATGTCATTGGTACCGTAGATGCCACTGGGAAATATACCGGTGCAAAAGCATTGCTATTAGCGAAAGCAAAACTAGGCGTACAGCCACGCATCATTGGTGCACCCGGTCTGGACACCCAAGCCGTTGCCACTGAACTTGCAACCATTGCAAAAAAACTTCGTGCCTTTGCCTATGTCTATGCTTGGGGATGCAAAACCAAAGAAGAAGTGGTTGCCTATCGTGATGCGTTTGCAGCGCGTGAACTCATGGTGATTTGGCCAAACTTCGTGGCATTCAATGTCGACACAGCACAAACCGAAACTGTACCTGCAGTTGCAGTGGCGATGGGCTTACGTGCCAAGATCGACAACGAAATCGGTTGGCATAAAACCCTGTCAAACGTTGCAGTCAACGGTGTTACCGGTATCGATGCTGATGTGACTTGGGACCTTCAAGACCCTGCAACCGATGCTGGCTATCTCAACAGCAATGAAATCACCACACTGATTCAGCATGACGGCTTCCGTTTCTGGGGCTCACGCACCTGTTCAGACGATCCACTCTTTGCTTTTGAAAACTACACACGTACAGCACAGATCATGGCCGACACGATTGCAGAAGCACATATGTGGGCCATTGATAAACCAATGCACGGTTCATTGGTCAACGACATGTTGGAAGGCATCAAAGCCAAACAACGTGAATGGACACGCCTAGGCTATCTGATCGGTGGCGATGCTTGGTATGACCCAGAGCTAAACTCAAAAGACACGCTCAAAGCCGGCAAATTGTATATCGACTATGACTATACCCCAGTGCCACCGCTTGAAGACCTTACCTTCCGTCAGCGTATTCAAGACAGCTATTTGGCTGACTTCGCTTCAACGATCACTGCATAGGAGTTGATGCATGAGCCTTCCTCGTAAACTCAAAAATATGAACCTATTTAACGAAGGTAAAAGTTACTTAGGTGAAATTAAAACGGTCGTATTGCCAAAGCTCACACGCAAGATGGAAGACTATCGCGGTGGTGGTATGAATGCACCAATCAAAGTGGACATGGGCATGGGCGATGATGGCCTAGTGCTTGAATCCACTTTTGGTGGCTTAGACCTGCTCACATTGCGTCAGTTCGGTATGGAAAAAGTCGACGGTGTGTATATGCGTTTCGCTGGTGCTTATCAACGTGATGACACAGGCGAAGTCGATGCAGTGGAAGTCGTGATTCGTGGTCGTCATGAAGAAATTGATGGCGGTGACTCAGAACCAGGTGAAGACACTGAACATAAAGTCGTGACCAACTGTGCTTATTACAAACTCACAGTCAATGGCAAAGTTGAAATCGAAATTGACGTGCTGGGCTTCAAAGAAGTCGTAGATGGCAAAGATCGTCTCGAAGCACAACGTAAAGCAATCGGACTCTAAGTTTTCCTACCCTTGCATGGATACGTTCTGTGCAAGGTTTTTTTAATTTGTCTCTTTTAGGAATGCGACATGAATACTCAAGATCAAGAATTAAATCAGCAACTGATTCAAAACCCGAACCAAGAAACCGTTCAGCTAGAACAACCGATTCAATTTGGTGGCAATACCATTACTGAAATCACCATCCGTAAACCAAATGTCAAAGCGTTAAGCGGTGTCAGTTTACAAGCCATCTATCAGCACGACGTAAACGCATTAATCAAAGTTTTACCACGTGTCACCACGCCAGCATTAACGCCACAACAAGTGCTTGAACTAGATCCAGTCGACTTTGCACAGCTTGGAGGTCACTTGGTCACTTTTTTGTACCCGAAGGATCTACAGAAAGCGATCAAAGAGGATCAGCAATAAAACTAGTCGATGACGTAGATGAAGCGATTGCCAATATTGCTTGCATCTTCCATTGGCCACCCAGCGCATACGATGACATGGACATTATCGAATTAAGTAAATGGCATCAACTTGCGCTGAAGCGTCACCAAACCACTGTTTAAAAGAGTCCACCAATGTCAAAACTAAAATTAGAAGTCCTATTTGGAGCAGTTGATAAACTCACAGGACCAATGAAAACCATCGTTGGTGGCTCTAAAACAATGGCTGACGCACTCAAAAAAACCAATGGTGAGCTGAAGGACCTTGAAGCACAACAGCGTAAAATTTCAGGTTTCCGTCAGCTCACCGCTCAATCTGAAAAGACAGCACAGGCTTTAGCCAAAAATAAACAAACCATTTCTGAACTAAAAGCTGCATTAAAAATCAATCCTGAAGTTCAGGAAAATGTCACAGCATTGGCACGTGCTGAAGCTGCCCATAAACGCCTAACTGCTGTGCAAAAAAGCCAACGTACAGAACTCACTGGCATGGCTCAAGAATTCAACAAAGCCGGGATACAGATGGATCGGTTGAATGATGAAGAATCAGATCTAAAAAATAAGATTCATTTGACCACCATGGAGTTAAACAAACAAAAAGAATCCTTAGGCAAACATACAGAAGCCCAAAAGAAATACGAAAAAATGCAAGAACGCATGGGCAAAGCCAATGAAATGGCAAAAAAAGGACTCATGATCGCTGGTGCTGGTGCAGCTGCTTTAGCAGTACCAGTTAAACTTTCTATTGATTTTGAATCTGCCATGGCTGATGTAAAAAAAGTGGTTGATTTTGATACCCCACAGCAGTTTAAGCAAATGGAAAACGATATTATCAGCATGAGTACACGACTGCCGATGGCCGCCAAAGATATTGCAGCTATTTATGCAGCAGGTGGACAATCTGGTATTGCAAAAAATGAATTGACTCAGTTTGCTGAAACAGCTGTGAAGATGGGTGTAGCTTTCGACATTACAGCCGAAGAATCAGGACAGGCAATGGCAGAAATGCGTACAGCATTCAAAATGTCACAATCTGAAGTAACAACATTAGCGGATAAAATTAACTACCTAGGCAACAATACCCCTGCCGCGGCTAAAGGCATCATGGATATTGTGCAACGTATTGGTCCGTTGGGTGAAGTCGGTGGCTTTGCTTCTGGATCTATTGCCGCATTAGGGGCAACAATCCGTGGCATGGGCGTAGCTGAAGAAGTGGCTGCTACAGGTATTAAAAATATGATGCTTGCCTTGGTTGCAGGTGAGTCTGCCACAAAGGGACAGCACAATGCTTATATTGAATTAGGTATGGATGCTAAAAAGGTAGCTCAAGACATGCAGAAGGATGCTGAAGGAACCACATTATCTGTATTGAAAGCCATTTCAAAAATGGATAAGTACAAGCAAGCTGCCATGTTAAAAGAATTATTCGGCTCTGAGTCACTTGGATCTATCTCACCTTTGCTGACCAACATGAAAGCCCTTGAAGACAATTTAGGGAAAGTTGCAGATAAGCAAAAGTACGCTGGCAGTATGGAAAAAGAATATGCAGCACGAGCAGCAACCACTGCCAATAATATTTTTCTTGCAAAAAATGCAATGGCAGCACTGGGAATTACCATCGGCAATCAACTATTACCAGGTGTTAACAGTATTACCGAGAAATTTACTGGTGTAATAAAATCCGTACAGACTTGGGCACAAGCGAATCCAGCCTTATCCAGTTCACTAACAAAAATTGCAGTCGGTGCTATTGCCATTGTTGGTGGTCTTTCTGCCCTATCCATTGGTGCAATCGCCATCTTTGGTCCAATGATGATGGTTGGTCGAGCATTTGGTGTAGTAGCACTGGCTGCCAAAGGTATGAGCATGGCGTTACTGACCAATCCAATTACATGGATTGTTCTTGCCAT
Source organism: Acinetobacter sp. ANC 5378 (assembly GCF_013004315.1). NCBI lineage: Bacteria > Pseudomonadati > Pseudomonadota > Gammaproteobacteria > Moraxellales > Moraxellaceae > Acinetobacter > Acinetobacter sp. ANC 5378. The sequence continues at coordinate 30,353 of NZ_JABERK010000062.1, read as the reverse complement.
TGCTGGTGCTGCCTTCCTGATTTATAAAAACTGGGCCCCGATCTCAGCATTCTTTGTCGGCATTTGGAATACCATCAAGACCGCATTCAATGGTGGCATTAAAGGCATATCAGCACTGATCATCAATTGGAGTCCAATCGGACTGTTCTATTCAGCCTTTGCCAAAGTACTGTCATGGTTCGGTGTAGATCTTCCAGCAAAGTTCACCGGCTTTGGTGCCATGATTTTAGAAGGACTCAAGAACGGTATTTTATCCAAAGTGAATGCCGTCAAAGATGCCATCACAGGTGCTGTCAGTGGTGTCATTGATAAAGCCCGGGGCATTCTAGGCATTCATTCACCCTCACGTGTCTTCATGGGCATTGGTGGCTATACCATGCAAGGCATGGCCAACGGCATTTCAAATGCCAATGGGTTACCAATTGCAGCAACATCCACCGCCACACAAGGTGTGGTCAATACTGCTGCCCAAACCAAGCCAGTCAAACCCATCAATGTTGGTCGCAATAACCCACGTTCATATATCAGCCAAGACACGATTGAAGTGCATATTCATGTCAAAGATGGATCCGTGGTCAAAGGAACGGCTGAAGCAATGCGTCAGGAACTCCAGCGAGTGGCTGAAGAACAGCAGATGAAAAAACGTAAATTTTTAACAGACACGGAGTAAAGACACATGATGATGGCTCTAGGCTTGTTTGTCTTCTCATTACGAACAGCGTCATATCAAGAACTGCAACGTGTCACCAATTGGCGACACCCTTCAAATAGTCGTGTCGGAGACTCCCCTGCTTATCAATTTATTGGTAAAGGTGAAGATGTCATTACACTTAAAGGCGTGATTTACCACGAATTGACAGGAAGTCGCGTCACATTAGACACGCTCAGACAAATGGGCGATACAGGCAAGGCATATACCTTAATTGAAGGCACAGGCAAAATTTATGGCTTAGTCATCATCAATGATTTAGATGAAACCAAAACCTATTTCTTTAAAGATGGTGCAGCACGTAAAACTGAATTCACTTTAAAACTGACCATTGTACGCGATTGGCAACCGACCTTATTAGGCACCCTGATCGGAATGGGTGTTGGCGCACTGAATAGGATTCTATAATGCTGAATAAAGTCATGAACGTCGTTGGTACGGCATTAAATTCTGTTGAAAAAATGACGGAATATCCTTACCCCATTTTTAGAGTTGAAGTCGATGGTGTGGATATCTCATCCCTTATGGCTTCACGTTTAATGTCTTTGAGCATCAAAGACAATCGTGGGCTTGTGGTGGATTCAGTGGACATCGAACTGAATGATGCAGATGGCATGCTCAGTATTCCACCCAAAGGTGCCATCATTCAGGTGTGGCTAGGTTGGTCCAATACCGGTTTATTCGACAAAGGCAAATACAAAGTCGATTCCACATCCCATCGTGGCGCACCAGATGTGCTCAGTATTTCTGCCATGGCCAATGACGTGTCAGAAGGTTTAAAACAAAAGCGTGAACGCAGCTGGAGCGACAAAACCATTCAAGAAATATTTGAAAAGGTTGGTGCTGAATATGAACTGAAAGTCATTGTTCATGAAAAATTCGCAACAAAACAAATTAAATACATTGCTCAAAATGAATCTGATGCAAATCTCATCACACGTATTGCCGATGAAAATGACGCAATAGCCACAGTGAAGAATGGGCATTTGATTTTATTACCACGTGGTGCAAGTACAACTGTTTCAGGTTTAGCCTTACCACGTGTGCAAATCACCAGAAATAAGGGCGATCAGCACAACTACACCAATGGCACAGGTACGGACAATATCACAGGCGTCAAAGCCTATTACTACACCGAAAACAAAGCCAAAAAATTGCATGTCGTAGTCGGTGACAGTGAAGACAACATGAAAGAGATCCGCTATGTGCATCGGGATAAAACCACCGCTGAACTGGCAGCAAATGCGGAATACAATCGCTGTAAACGTACTGCCCAAAAACTGACATATACTTTAGCTTTTGGCGATCCAACTTTAATCCCTGAACAGGAATTCGAATTCATTGGCTTAAAACCTGAAATTGATGACATTATCTGGTTAGGGACAAACGTCACCCATTCACTCAATGACAATGGCTTCACCACCTCAGTTGAATTAGAAGTTCAGCTGCCCGATGCCGATGATGTATCGACACTGTTTGAAGGCAAAGAAGAAAAGACTGAAGAAGAAAAAGAAAAGTCCAAAACCAAAAAGCGCACTGGTAAAAATTATGCAGATTATACCGGTGTCATTGCCTATTACAGTGAAGGTGGAAAATCCGTCAAAATCACATCGGGTGATCAGACCAAGCCTTTAAAGTTGACCCATGTCTATAAATCGAAAAAGACCGCGAATAATGCCATAAAACGTGAGCAAGAAAAAATTGACAAAGCCAAAAAATAGGACAAAAAAAAATCCTGACTTTGGGGTGGAGTCAGGATTAAATGGGTAAAAACAAAATAACGATATTTAATAACTTTTACAATAGAAACTTTAGATATAACGTAATTTTGTTGTATATTTGTTGAATATTATTTATTCAGCAGAGGCAGCAAAAAATGTCTAAACCAGGACGTACGATAAGTAATAAATGCCCTCATTGCGGCGAATCTCTTTGGATCCGTTCAAGTGAACAAGTCGATCCACTTTTAAAACGGTTATACGGTCAATGCACCAATTTACATTGTGGTTTTACAGCTCAAGGTTTTTTAACTTGGGATGCTGAACTATCCCCTTCTGCAATGCCAAACCCTGAAATTCATCTTCCTAAGTCATTAGCAAAACAAGGAAAAGGGGGAGCATGTGTCTAAGAGATTCGATATCGCACAACAGAATCAATTGGATCAAGTTCACGTGGTACCACGTGATTACAGCACACCATCACTTGATGAATGTGAACAATGCGGTAATGACATTCCACCAGAACGACAAAAGCTAGGTGCAGTCACTTTATGCATTGAATGTAAAAGTTTGGAAGAACGCCATGCCAATCGTTATCGCTGAACCATCAGATCCAATCGAATGCCCCTGCCCTGAATGCACATCACAAGATTAATAAGCAAAGGAAAAATAAAAATGGACCAACAAACTGCACTGATTTTAATTGTTGTAAACCTATTGGCTGCCGTGGTACTCATCATATGGTACTTGTTCGACCGTTATACCAAACGCATTGAAAGCTTAATTCAGCAAAATAACAAACCAAGCTGTGCATTTATTCAAACCCAAACCAAGCGTAAAGGATAAAAATATGTGGCTCTATCCTTTTTTAGTCGGTGCTATGCTGGGTGTGATCGGCAGTGCTTTATTATTTCTACACACAGTAGGATGGTTTTAAAAAAACGGTTATAATAACAACAGGATGACAGCAAAATATTCAATATGCTGTACGTGGCGTGACACGTTTTTCAGCTCCAATAAATAAGCCCCTTTCGGGGCTTTTTATTTCTCTATATTAGGTTTTTCATCAAATACATATATTGTAATTTTTATAAAAAACAATAAAACTATCACCCATAAATTAAACTCGATCTGATCCAAACCAGATATAAAGTCGTATATCATTGGAATATTTAAAATACAAATACCAATTAACACACCAATAAAAGAGGAAACTACTACTAAGTATAGTTTATGCCAGAATATTTTTTTATTAACAGGTTCAATTTCACTAGTCCATTGGAACGCTAATTCTTTTGGAAGTTTTGAAATCACATTAAATTGTTTAATTTGTATTTCAATATGTTTTAAATTATATGCTTGCTGAAAACTTGCATATAAAACCATAAATAAATAAATCAAAAATCCTGTATAGATATATTCATTAACAGTACTTTCCGCTCTGAATACAGTAATAACAGAAACAGCAAGCGGAATAGCCAGAACTTGTGTTTGTAAATCGGAAATAATTTTATTTACTTTTACAAGAAATTCATCTGCATATTTATTTATTTTCTCAATAAATTTTGAATATTTAAAATCATCTAAATATAAACTATATTTAGATCTAGTATCATTAATAATGTTTTCTACATTTTTAATTAAATGAAAAACCCTCTCACTTTTATCAATGGATGCTAAATTTTCTATAATTTCTGTAGCAATAATGACGTACAATTCATTTTTATGCGCACTTAGGACCTCAGTACCTTCTTCGGACTGTACTTTTTGTTCCATAATCCAATCTAAAAAAATTTTTAAGGATTTTTGCAGAATATCATTTGTTTGATAAAGCTTGACTAGTTCAATATATCTTTCAGCAGCTCTAGGTTGTATTGGTACTTCACAATAGTTTTTGGAGAAAAAAATTAATACATTATTCTTCTGATAGTAATTATCAGAAAGACAACGTATAAATTGAGCAAATAACGTTAATTCAGGAATGTAATCACGTTCACCATTTTTCACACGCTCAAGATTTTCATAAATTATATCAGTATCATCTAAATTAACTTTTTTACTGACATCAAATTTATGTTCAATATAACTTTGATATGACGCATAGTTCTTTGAATCTTGTAATAAATTCAATCTAAATGAGCTAGCTTCATTTTGTCTAGGAATTATATTGTGATAAGTGAAGTCATCTGCAAAAGTTCTCTCAATAAATACAGAAATTAGAGCAACATCAGCCTCTGTGACAGGTGATACTGTTCCAGAGATACTGTTATTTTCAAATTTGAGATCACTACTTAAAGCAAGTAATAGCTCAATCTTCTCTCGCTTCTGATTCATTACTGTTACCTTGGTTTAATTTCTGTCTAATCGCCTCCACGTCACGTGGTTCAACTTTAATTTGAACAAATGGATTACTCGGATCATCATTATTCAAATCTATAGTATTACCTGCATGCGATCGCATACCAGAAATTTTTATTGGCTCACTACCTGCAACATTGATATCAAATTTTAACTGGCCTAAACCTCTTACTGCTTTACTATCAGGATAGAATACATTTCCAACCTCATTATCCTGAAATCCATTTGCAATTCTATAGTCTTTAAACAAATTTGTAGATAAGTCTATTCCAAGCTGCTCCGCCATTGTAGTAATGATCGGATCGATATCAGTTGTGATGTTAACAGATTCTTTCTTTTCAGCTTTGTGGTTAAGTAAACTGTAAACTGACTTATCAATAGCATCTCTAGCATCGGGGGTAAAGGAACTTGTATCTAGATATCCCCTAAGTGTCAGCATCAAATGTTTTGTAGTTTTAGCATCATCAATTTTATATTTAACAGGAATAAAATGCTGGATGTATTGTGGAATTTGATCTTTGCCTTTTTGAACCCACCAGACATAATTAGCAGGCGTTTCATCCAAACCATTTTTTATACTTTCATAATGGTCAAGCATACCATTCAAACTTACTTTTACAGCAATTTTAAAAGTATTCGAGTTCAAACTTGTTGTATCTAAAATTTCGCCCGTATTTTCATCAATCGTTATATCATCTTGTACATTTAACAGTGCGATATAAAGATAACAAATATCATTTTGTTCATAAATTATAATTGGTACGTGGTCACCTGTTGTCCCTGGCGTATTATAAACATGGTGATCCAAAGCATGAGTAATAACTGCCATATACCGACGGCATTGCGTTTCATGAATATTTTCGACCGTTAAGTTCGTTGATTCTGTATCATGTTTATCTTCTAAAAATTTTCCATCAAAAAAATATTCTTTAGAGAGATTACTTAAGGTAGGGGACTCTCTGAAATTAGAAGCGTGTGAACTTGCAGATCCATACTTTTCTCGTTGTGCTTCTAAAAAATCAATCAACTTTCTTGTATTTTTATTATTTGAATGTAAATTACCTCTAATTAAAGGAGCACTACGATCTTCTCTTTTTTGATGTTGCGCACGAATGATTTTATTAATAATCATTGCATGAACAATAATTTCGTTAGAACTACTCACAATAGCTACCACCCCAAAAAATAATTCTTATAAAGCCACTTGACATTAACACTTTAACACTGTTACAGTTTTAGGACTACAGCAAAATCTGTGGTCAGGCGTGAGAACCTGAAACGAACACAAAAGGCGCAAATAAGTCGCGCAAGCGGCTGTTTTTTTGCGTAAAATTCGGCTATGCCTTTTTTGGCAGGCTGGATAGGGCAGCTTCGCGCTGGCCGTTTCCTTTTGTGGCGGTATTCTCACCCCTGTTCAGTCTGTCACCATTACCGTGAGAAGTGATGGTGTCAGGTTTAAAACTTGAACACAAAAGGAAAAGCCAATGAAACCATTCGCTTCTACGCATTCGCGCACCCAAAATAACGTAAAAGAACATTCCCCTATTTACGACCTTCCAGCGTATGAAACACGCCAGCGAAAACTTAAACGTAAACAAATTTTAAAAAACATCCTAGACACAACTGTGTTCTTTTCAGCATGTTCTATCGTCTTCTCATTATTGTTTTGGGGAGTATGAGCATGAACGCAATTGCACATATTGATGACGCGGTTTTTATTCAAGACCAGCAAGTTAAAACCACCAGTTTAAAAGTGGCTGAAGTTTTTGCGAAACAGCATAAAGATGTTTTACGCAAAATTGAAAGCTTAGATTGTTCGCCTGAATTTACATCAGCGCATTTTTGCGCTCATGTTCAAACCATTGAAATTGGCAATGGTGCAACACGTGAATCCAAATACTATGAAATGACCAAAGACGGTTTTATGTTTTTGGTCATGGGCTTTACTGGTGCAGCAGCCGCAAAAATCAAAGAAGCCTACATCAACACCTTTAACCAAATGGCAGCCATGCTTTACAACCTGCATGGCAACAATGAATGCATCCATATTGGTGCAGTGGTACAGCTCAAATCTGGTGGTCCTATTTATACCGTCAGTCAAATTCACCACGACAATAACGGCTTTATGCAAAATGCCGAAGTGCTTTGGCACAACAAAGGCAATCTATGCCGTGACGTATTGCCTATCGCCTGTTTATCACTAGAAACAAAGAACATCATCGACAGTAAAATGCTGAATGACTTCTGGGCAAGTGTGAATAGCTATGGCTTACATAGACTCAATCACAGTCGTAATCCATATATCTTGGCACTTAATATTTCTCAGATTTATCAGTGCATAGAAGGTTTACCACTCAAGCACCAGCTTTTTGCCATACTCATGCAAAGCCAAAGCCCTCACCCCGTGTTTATGCAAAATAACCGACAGATTTACAGCGCATTACACAGCAAAAATATCAAATGCTGGTTGTTCCAAACAAATCCACCACTCTTGAATTAGTTACAAAATCGGCCACCCTGTGCGACAAAAATTGTCGCACATGACTGTATTCTTTAAACAATTTTCAGCAAAATAAACCCACTATAAATAGACAGGGGGAACAATGAACTCAATACTGGACATTAACAGCCATAACACCATGACTGCAGAAGAAATACTGGACGAAATACGCTTTCCAATTCAAAACTTGGAACAAACACTCTCTGTACTGACCAAACTATCAATACAGCATGAAATCACAAGCGAAGAACTAAACGCTCTCCTCAACACCCTACACCACCAAGTCGTTCAGATCGCCAAAGCAATATAAAGCACTAAAAAACCCCAACTAAGGTTGGGGTAGATGATTTAGGCTTGCCCTGAAATTACTGTGCCACATAAGCCTTGACCATTTTGACAAAAGCAGCCTTGGCATCATCACCCAGACTACGATATGCCGTGACAATTTCATGCTCAGGCTCACTTAAAGTATCAGCTCTTAAACCAAACGTAATATAAAAGACATCAAATCCTGCATTACTCAAAGCAATCAGCTGATCCTGGTTCAAGGCATCACCATGCTTTTCATAACGGACTATAGATCCGACTGCTTTACCTATAATTTCAGCCATTTCAGGTTGAGTCAGCTTCAAACGGTTTCTTTCCGCTTTCAAACGCGCCCCACGCTCTAAAAAATTATCATTTATCGACATTTTTACCTCTAACACTATTGAATATTTCGATATTTCGTAATATGATCACTTTAACAGTTTAACACTGTTGATATATCGAAACTTTAAAAAAAGGTAACTCAAATGTCTACAGTCAAAGAAAACCGAACAGAAATGAGTGGCGCACATTTTACCCAACCCGAAAAAGACTACATGCGTATCCATGCAGCTAAAAACCGCACGACTATTTCTAATGTGATTCGTCAAGCCGTTGCAAATGAATTGTCAAAAATTGCAGACCCTGATAACCCTTTTTTCATTGCGAAAAATAACACCTAAGCATCTGAAAAGGCTTAGGAGTTTACAATTTCACGCAAGAGTAAACATAATGTTAACACTTCAAGATTTATCAAATAAGCGTAAAGCACAGCTTAAAAACCGAAATGGTACTGAAGCTTTATTGCAATGCATACAAGAAATGCAAAAAGAACAAGGCAATCAACGCATGATTGCTGCAATCAAACTCAAAGGCTACATAGAAGCCCTTTATGACCAGAACCACATGACTTACACAGATGCATGCGACTGGCTTCATATCATTGAAACTAAATATCAGGGTGTGAATTAATGTCAGAGATAAAGCACCGCATCATTGACCGTCTTGAACAAATGTTCAGCTTCAAGACACGTGGCGAATGGTTCCGTGAAGGGATCTGCCCACAATGCGGTAAAAAAGAACTTTATACCCATGCCCACAATCCACGTATCGTGAAATGTGGTCGCTTGGTAAAATGTGGCTATGAAGAACACGTCAAAGATATTTGTGAAGACTTATTCAAAGACTGGTCTGAATACCATCCGCAAACCGACACCAATCCAAACGCTGCAGCAGATGCATTTTTATCTGAAGGTCGTGGTTTTGACATTTCAAACCTGATTGGTAAATACACCCAACAGTTCTACAAAGATTCAAACACTGGCGAATCAAGTGCCACTGTTCGCTTTATGCTAGATGACAAAAACTATTGGGAACGTCTGATTGACCGACCAGAACGTTTTGGCAATAAAAAAGCACGCTTTAACTATGGGTTTAAAAATGCTGGCCAAGCATGGTCAGTACATGAATTAGATGAAATCTGCCGTCTAGGGGAAAAAGGCCAAGCGATCTGGATCACTGAAGGGATCTTTGATGCCATTGCACTGAGTCAGTCAGGTGTCAAAGCCATATCTTGTCTATCATGTGTCAACTACCCTTCTGCATTCTTAAAGCAAATTGCAGACCGTTGTCATGAACTCAAAATTGACAAGCCACGTTTACGCTGGGCATTCGACAATGATTCGGCAGGTAAAGGTTATACCGTTAAATGGCATGAACGTTCACGTGTTGAAGGTTGGTCATCTACTGCTGCACAACCACCGGCAAATGGCGGTAAAAAACTCGATTGGAATGACTTGTTTCAGTGGGACAAACTCAACCCTGATCAATTTCCAAAGTACAAACACTATGGTGAATTGCTCATTGCTGAAACTGCAGAAGAAGCCGGTCTTTTAATTTACAACTTCTATGAAGGTCGTCGTCACACGTTCTATTACAACCACAAATTTCGTTTGTACTGGTGGGAACTGGACTATGACAAATTCAATAAAGCAGTTCAGCACCTGGAAGACCGCAACAATGAAGCAGCAGAAAATGGTGGTCAGATCCTCACTGATAAAGAGATCCGTGCCAGTGCATTGAAGAACTGTTCAGCAGCAAAAGAAATCTGTAATGCTCAGATTGAACCGTTGTACTTCCAGCGTAATGAAATTACCGATGAATCTTGGTACTACTTCAAATTGCAAAGCCCATGGTCAGAAGCAAAAACCACATTTACTGCTGATCAAATGTCATCACGTTCTAAGTTCAAACCACGTGTCATGTCTGTGATGTCCGGTGCAATGTGGACAGGTACAGATATGCAGCTGGAGACGTTCATCAAACGTGAAACTGAACGTTTGCGTGAAGTCAAAACCATTGATTACATTGGTTATAGCCGTGAATACCAAACCTATATTTTTGAAAAATATGCCGTTCATCAAGGGCAAATCATCCCGATCAATGAGCATGACTTTTTCAAAGTAAAACGTCAGGAAATTAAAACACTGGCAAGTTCACCAGCGATCACATTGAACCCGAAAAAACAGTTTGATCCGTCATGGTGGAATGACTTCCATAAAGTCCGTGGTGCCAAAGGCATTGTGGCTTTGGCTTGGTGGATGGGTTCATATTTTGCTGAACAAATCCGTGCCATGCACAGCTCATATCCATTTATGGAAATTGTCGGTGAAGCCGGTGCAGGTAAATCACGTTTAATTGAAATGATGTGGAAACTTTCAGGTCGTAAAGACTATGAAGGCTTTGATGCCAACAAATCCACAAACGTGGCGGTGTACCGTAACTTTGCACAGATCGCAAACTTGCCAGTGGTCCTGATCGAAGGCGACCGTAATGACGTGAACGGTAATGCTGTTCAAAAGTCAAAATTCAGTTGGGATGAATTAAAAGATGCTTTCAACGGACGTGCCATCCGTTCCAAAGGTTTAAAGACTGCAGGCAATGAAACCTATGAACCACCGTTCCGTGGTGCCATTCTGATTTCTCAAAACACCGCAATTCAGGCTTCAGAAGCAATTTTGACACGTACTTTGCACTTGTACTTTGACCGTAAAGGACAGTCACTGGAAACCAAACGCATTGTCGATGAACTGGATCGCATGGAACTTGAAGATGCATGCACCTTCATGACCCATTGCCTGCGTAATGAAGACAAGATCTTGGAGACATACGCATCAAAGTTACAGTCAATTGAAGATCACTATCATGCAATTGGTATTACCCATACACGTATTGCCCTATGTCATGCACAAGTGGCCGCACTGATCGAAGCAATGACCAAACACGTTTTGCCAATCGACTTGGAAGACATGCTTGAAGCACAAGAAATGCTTGAACAAATGGCGCGTGAACGTGTTGAACAGTTGAATGGTGATCATCCTGACGTGGAAAAATTCTGGGACGCTTACGAATACCTTCAAGGCAATCGTTCACCAGAATGGGGTTTAAACCATCACCCTGCCGATGCTCAAACTGTCGCAATCAACTTAAACGAAATTTACAAAGTGGCTGCACGTAATTATCAGCAGCTGCCTGAAATCAATGAAATGAAGAAGTTACTTCGCACATCGCGCAAGTACAAATTCATTGAAAGCAACAAACAAGTGTACTCAGACCGTTTCCCTGCAGATGACGTGGCAGCTGTGTCAAAAAATCGTGATGTACCAGGTAAACCAAGCCGAAATGTGAAGTGTTGGATATTCACCAATCCAAATTTAGGGGCAAAAAAATAATGATTCAAAGAATTGAAAATCCATTAAATCTAGGTGTTGAACAAGTAGAAATTCTAATTGCTGAGCTACAAGACAGTTTTGATAAATATTCTCAAGATTTACCTGAATTTTTATCGCTAGAGGAATCAGGTTGTGCAATTGAGATCAAAACCAAAAGCAGTGAATACAGTTACACCCTAGAACAGTTAAAACAGCTTAAAAAAGAATTTTTAGACCCAGTAATGAACAGCGTGAAGGAAATTTCGTGATGAACGCTCAAATTCAAGATCAAAGCTATTTCAAAATGATTGCTGAACACCAAGACATTTCAGCGCGAGTACTGCGTTTGCATAATGTTCTGAATCAGCACCCATGCATTCAGCACATGCCAACTGAAGCATGCATTCTGATCAACGAAATGAAAAACATTGTTGAAACTGGCACAGCACAACCAGGTGGACTTGAAACCGCTGAACTCAATTTTGATAACGCCCTACCCTTCACAGATCCTGAAATCAATACCGTTCACGATTTTAAAATCGGTGACACCGTATGGATTCCAAGTGAATTTGCACGCTACAAATTTATTGTCAGCAGTCATCAGCGTTTTGAAGTGAAACAGATTGTCGGTACAAATCAACTTTATGTCTGTCATATCGAAAACCCAAAGATCCCATTTACCAACAATCAAAAATGCTTCACAGCACATTTCAGTCATTTTGCAAAAGTTACAGGAGAAGAATCATGCGTGGCGTAAATAAAGTAATTTTGCTCGGCACGCTAGGTGCTAATCCTGAAAGCAAAACCTTTCCAAATGGTGGTTCAGTTTGTCAGTTTTCAATCGCCACTTCTGAAAAATGGCAGAACAAACAAACTGGTGATTGGATTGAACAAACCGAATGGCACCGCATTGTGGCCAACAATCGTTTAGGTGAAATTGCCCAACAGTACTTAAAGAAAGGCTCAAAAGTTTATATCGAAGGCTCACTTCGTACACGTAAATGGAACGACCAAAACGGTCAGGAACGCTACAGCACAGAAATTCGTGCAGATAATTTACAGATGCTGGATTCAGCACCACAGGCAAATGGATATTAATTAAGGAATTATAAAATGACTCAACAAAATACATTACCAAGTTTTCCGCGTGAATTGGCTCAAGAAATGTGGAATAGCAATGTTGGTTTTGAAGCAATTCTTCACGTTCCAACGTTATCTGTTTTAAAACCTAGTGATGAATTTAAAGAATTCTGTGAATCCTGTCATGATGGAATACTCCAACCACTCACTGAACAATGTCCTGCATTTTCATATGTATTGAACATGATGCAAGAAGATGAAAATGGTGAATACGATGATGAACATGCATCAAATCTTTCTTTGTACTGTTCTGACTTTGAATTTCTTGTGAAAACTCAAACAGCGATTCCGACTCGTTTTAATTTTACAGATGAAGGTGAATTTCAATCATGCAGTATTGGTGGCTGGTACCAAAACAATTGGTTTTTTGCTAAAGACATGAAACATGCAGCACAACAAGCAATTGCTTGTGCTCAAGAAATTTTCGATAAAAAAATGCTAGATGCAAAAGAAAAATTGAAAGATGGGGATGCAAGTAAATGAACGCTGTATTGAATCAGTTTGATTCAAGTTTCTTATTGGCCATGAAGTATCAGTCTCCAGTGGTTCCACTGGAGGTGATCGTAAAGGACTTTTTACCGCATCTCAAAATTGAAACAGCAAAGAAGCGCGCAGCCGTTCAAGACCTGCCCTTCCCAACGTTCAAGGCAGAAGATTCAAACAAAGCCCCTTACATGGTGAGTATTGCTGACGTTGCTTTGTGGCTTAACAAGCAAAGTCAGATTTCAAAACAAGATTGGATAAATATGCACGCCTAAAAAACGTGCATTGAGGTGAATATGCAACATGCTTATCAAATGATTAATATAAAAAGACAAAGACCAAAGGTTGGACAGAAAGTTCTAATTTACCGCCCATTTTCTCATGAAAAACCGCATTGTGATCCAAACTTTAAAATTGCAACATATTGTGGGGAAGGTCTTTGGATCGGTAGCCACTTTGAACATGAAATCACGCACTGGTTGCCACTAATAAAGCCCCAATAAATGGGGCTTTTTTTATAACAATTTTTTGGCCACTTTCATGGCTTCCACAAAATCTAATCGATCACGACGGCTTTTCAAATTCACATAACGTCTCAAACTTTCCCAAGACTCATGCAAACTGATCTGCTGCAGCTGTGGAATGGTCAAACCATCTTCAGCCAATCGGGTAATACCTTCATGACGCAAATCATGAAAACGTAAATCTTCAATTCCTGTCATCTTGATCGCTTCACGCCAGCGTGATGCAAATGATTTTGCATTCAACGGCAACAACACCGACGGATCTGCAGAATCTAAACGAAGCATTTGATCACGCACATCAGGCTTCATTAATTCTTTGATGACACGTTCAGCCTGTTCAGTCACTTTAAAACTTTTATGATTGCCGGCACTGCCATTCGGATTTTTTAAATCAAAAACTTTCCACTCATGATGCACCTGGTCATATTCATTTAAAAAAAGCCTGGTCAACTCATCTTCACGCCTGCAGGTATAGATGGCCAACCACATAATCAGATGTAAAGGCATGGACGTTTTACTGGTTTTCCAACGTCTATAGAAATAATTGGTCAGTAATTGCAGCTCATTTGATGCGGGTAAACGGTCACGTTTCTTGGATTTCGTGATCACACGCGCATTGCGAAGACCTTTCATCGCCTGTTCCAGCTCAAAAAGATTCACTTTTTCACCCCAAACGAGATCCGCATGCGTCAAAACTACCTTAAGATATTGCAAATCTTGCAAGGCCGTACTTGATTCAATCGGATCTGCACCAATTTCTGGATACCCTTTCCGCCTTAAATATGTATGATCAGTGAAATCTTTCCTGGTCAAATCACTGATTTTGACATTTCCGATTGGCCAATGAGTTAAAAAGCGGATGCCCATGCGTTTGGATCTTCCAAAACCTTCAACTTCATTTAAATATTTTTCTAAAGCAGCAGCTAAGGTCATGCCCTTTGAAATATTTGCAGAAATCATCAGTTCTGGATTCAATTCAAGTTCATATTCTCGTTTTTTAATCCAGGCTTCAGCCAATGACCTTTTACTAAATGTCTTAGACTCTGTAAAATTCGGCAGTCCTTGTCGCTTCACGCGCACCTGCGCCCTGTATTTTTTCACACCAGTGGACAGAACTCTTTCTGTAACTGTACCCATAAATTTGCACCCTGACCCAAAACCCATTTCACGGTGCAAATATGGTGCACCGAAATACTGAAATATGGGGGAATATGAGTAAAAATGCGAGTAAATGCAATATGCAAAATGTAGATAAAGCCCTGAAAAATCCACAACTTATTGATAACTCAATAAAACCTCGTATTTCCGTTGCCCCGATGATGGATTGGACCACGCGTGACTATCGTTTTTTTGCCCGCCTGTTTAATCCAAATATCATTATGTACACCGAAATGGTGACGACTGGTGCCATTTTATTTGGTGGTGCGGAACGTCATTTGGACTATAACAATGAAGAACACCCGATTGTGCTTCAACTCGGTGGCTCAAATCCAAAGGATTTAGCAACCTGTACCAAGATGGCTCAAGACTGGGGCTACGATGAAGTCAACCTGAATGTCGGCTGCCCAAGCGACCGCGTACAAAACAATAAAATTGGTGCATGCTTAATGGCAGAGCCTGACCTGGTTGCTGAATGTATTGCTGAAATGCGTAACGCTGTAGATATACCTGTTACGGTCAAACACCGAATCGGTATTGATGACATGCAGTCGTATGAAGAAATGCTGCATTTTGTCGATACTGTTGCCAAAACCGGTTGTGACAACTTTATTGTGCATGCCCGTATTGCCTTGCTTCAGGGTTTATCGCCTAAAGAAAACCGCGATGTTCCACCTTTACGTTATGAAGATGTCTACCGTTTAAAACAGGAACGTCCCAACCTACTGATTGAAATTAACGGCGGTGTAAAAACCTTGGCTGAAACCCAACAACATTTAAAACATGTCGATGGTGTGATGATTGGTCGTGAGGCTTATCACAATCCATATTTATTGGCTGAACTTGGACAACTGTGGAATCTGGAAGCACCTGACCGTTTTGATATTATGGCGCAAATGATGCCGTATATTGCCAAACGTATGGAAGAAGGTGCCCCACTTTCCATTATCACCCGTCATATTTTAGGTTTATTCCAAAACTTGCCGGGTGCACGTAAATGGCGTCAGGCATTAAGTGGCGGTAATGCCAAAACTTTAAAAGATGTGGAAACGGCGTTAATCAATATTCAGGAAGCGATGCAACGCACTGAAGATTATTTGAAAGAAAATCAGAGTGATCTGGCTTCAAATTGATTGTAAGCTTTCGCGTGATTAGCAATGCCAGACCATTCAGAAATGGGGCTGGCATTTTTTTAATCTTGATTTTTCAGCTGTCTTTATATATTGCTAAATGAAGAAAGCTTTGCACAACGTCTATGGCAGCCACTAAAAAAATAGAAAAACTGTCAGCTTATGCTACGTTTTCAGCACTCATTTCTCTGAATGATGAATATGCATAAAATCAGTGAGGATTGTAAACTGCATGTCCCTGTTCTTTCACCAGAGCAATTTTTTTGCCTTCCACTTTAGCCTGATCTAATTGACCTACCTGTACCAATATTCTGGTTTTATCAATCTCTGCCAGCAATTGGTCATATAAAGTATCTGAGGTCGGTGCGTTTGCATCATGTTTTTTTAATTTCACTTGTTTTGCATCTAAAGCTGCAGTTTTCATATGATCCAGTGCTTTTAGCGCATCGCTCTGATTCTCCGCCTTATTAAACATTTTAAAGTTTTTCACAAGCGTACTCATACTCTGCCCAAGCTCGCCGGCAAAACTCAGGCTACTGAATGACAAAGTGAAAGAAAGTATCATTGTGGCTAAAATTTTTTTGATCATGTTTGACGTCCTTTTAAAGATCCATTTAAAAACTTTGGTTATTATTGTTGATGCTATTGTTGCTTTTTAATTGTTCTGACTATTTGCATTTTAAGCATTAAACCTAGTGTAAATTCCATAAAAAATGCAACGGATTCGTTGCATTTTAATCCAGAACTTCAGCTTCTTTAAACCGGTTCTATTTCATTGTGCAAGGCATCATGAATTGCTTCCACCAGCTGCTGCGCAATTTCCTGTTTTGAAGCTTTTTCCAGATCACGCTTCTGCATTTGATACTGTTCGGCAAAGAACACTATCATGGCATTTTCATCAGAGGCAAAACCAATATCAGGCCGTGATACATCATTACAAGCGATCATGTCGAGTTTTTTCGCCACCAGTTTACCCGCTGCATACTCTTCGACATTGCGGGTTTCCGCTGCAAACCCCACCATAAATGGGCGTTTTTGTTGCTGGGCAATGGTCGCGACAATATCTGGGTTTTTAATTAAAGAAACGTTCAGCTCATCACCGGCTTTTTTAATTTTATGCTCGGCAACTTCAGCAACTCGGTAGTCCGCAACTGCGGCTGTCGCAATAAAAATATCGCAACCTTCATCCAGCATTTGCATGCTGATGTCCAACATTTGTACAGCAGAGGAAACATTAATCCGGCGTACACCATTCGGTGTATCCAGACTCACGGGGCCAGCAATCAGAGTTACTTTCGCACCTGCTGCATAACAGGCAGCGGCCAAGGAAAAGCCCATCTTCCCGGTACTATGGTTGGAAATATAACGGACTGGATCAATCGCTTCACGGGTCGGTCCCGCAGTAACCACCACATGTTTACCTGCCAGCATGCCAAATTTTTCGGCAATCGCACGTTGTGCTTTGTGGAAATACTGAGTCACTTGTCGTGCTAAATCTTCAGGCTCAGGCATACGTCCCAAACCAACATCGCCACAGGCTTGTGAACCTGCATCCGGCATAATCACATGTACACCATCTTCAACCAGCGTATTTAAATTACGCTGCGTGGCTTTGGCTGCCCACATTTGCTGATTCATGGCCGGAGCCACCCAAACCGGAGATTTGGTTGCCAGATATAAAGTACTTAATAGGTCATCGGCCAAACCGGCAGCAAATTTCGCTAAAGTGTCACAGCTTGCAGGTGCAACCAGCAATAAATCAGCCCAACGTGCCAATTCAATATGCCCCATGCCCGCTTCTGCTTCAGGATTGAGTAATTCAGTATGTACCGGATTTCCCGACAAGGCCTGGAAGGTTAACGGAGTAATAAATGCTTGCGCACCTTGCGTCATCACCACACGGACATTAAAGCCCGCATCTTTTAAGCGACGAACTAAAATGGCACTTTTATAGGCCGCGATACCGCCAGTTACAGCTAAAACAATGTTTTTATTTGGAATCACACTCAAATCGAAGCTCACAAACAGGCTACCTTTGTGTTGCAGTGGCGCTCACAATAGCATTAAATAAAGTCATGCCCAAGTCAGCACTTAGGTCTAATTACTCTCACTAATAATAAAAAAGTCTAAAAACAATGAATTCATCGATTAAACATTGGCCAGAACAAGAACGTCCACGCGAAAGACTGATTCAACAAGGTGCAAGCAGTTTGTCAGATGCAGAACTGCTGGCAATCTTTTTACGTTCCGGTTCCAGACAACATTCCGCTGTTGAACTGTCACGAATACTGTTACAACATTTTGGCGGACTCAATCCAATTTTTGATACCACCCTTCAGGATTTAAGCCAGTTTCATGGCATTGGCAAAACCAAATATGCACAGCTGATGGCGGTAAAAGAATTGGGACGGCGTTATATCTCACAACATTTAAAACAGGAAAAAATTGAATTAAGTAACTCAAAAACACTTTTAGATTTTTTAAAGTTTGAATTATTGGGTGAAACTCAAGAGGTTTTTGCAGTGCTTTGCCTCGATGTCCATTTAAGAAAAATAAGCTTTAAAAAAATGTTCTATGGCTCAATAAATTCGTGTGAAATTTCGATTAATCAATTGCTACGCCATGCAATTAATCAACATGCGAGTAGCATCGTGATTGCGCATAACCATCCTTTTGGAATGCCGCTGCCTTCCAATACCGATATTGAATTAACCCAACATATTTCAACGGCCTGCGATTTATTAGAAATCCGCCTGATTGACCATTGCATTATTTCCCCGGAAGGGAGTTATTCTTTTGCTGAACATGGGCTTATTCAGCCCCAATAAAAATGTAACAAATATTGACAAAAGCCCAGCCAACACTGAAGATCAACAAAAATTTTGATGATACTAATAACATGATTGTTCGTGATCAACCTAGTGTATTCAAGCTGCTATTTTCCTGGCGCGGAACCATTCTGCCCAAGGTTTTGCCTCCTTTAGGTGTGGTCATGCTCATTTCCGCCGTGATTGGTGGATTATCTTATATTGGTTATTTTCATTTCCCGGAACTTCCTTTAGTGGGCTTTACCCTCATTGGTGTCGTGCTGTCCATTTTTCTGGGTTTTAAAAATACGGCCTGTTATGATCGCTGGTGGGAAGCGCGTAAACTTTGGGGAATGCTGATTGCCAATGCCCGGCACTTTGACCGCGACTGCCGTATGCTCAGCCAAGGCCGCCGTGAACGTGTGATTCAGCACGTGATTGTGTTTGCCAATGTTTTGCGTGATCGTTTACGTCATCAAACTGCAAATCAAATGACATTGGTTGAAACCAGTGGCATGAGCCAGCAGGCTTTAACCCAGCTTTATCAGCAGGCCAATGCACCACAATACACTTTAAGCTTGATTCAATGGGAATTGATGCAAGCCCTTAAAGATGGTGAAATTTCCGATATTATTTATATGCAGATGAACCAGCACGTGGCTGAATTGAGTCTGGTTCAAACCGGTTGCGACCGTATTGCGACCACGCCTTTGCCCTTTGCCTATTCGGTTTTGCTGAACCGTACCGTGTATTTCTTCTGTTTTATGCTGCCATTTAGCTTGGGTTCAACCCTAGGTTTAGCGACTCCCTTAATGGTCGGTATTTTGGCGTATACCTTTTTGGGCTTAGATGCCTTAAGTTCGGAAATTGAAGAACCTTTTGGTACGCAAAGTAATGACTTGCCTTTAGATTCAATGGTGCGCACCATTGAAATTGAACTGTTAGGAACTTTAGGTAAACCGACACCGCCACCAATTCAGGCGCAGGATCATAATTTGCTTTAGACTCTCATCCCAACCTTCTCCCAAAGGGAGAAGGAGCTTTATCATTTCTGAATTTAAATAATGGAAATCCCCTCTCCTTCTAGGAGAGGGTCAGGGAGAGGTCAAACAAAACTCTCCCAAATCCCGACTTGCCCTTCTTTAAGGCGAGGAATATTACCCAATCGAATCCACGGCATATGATCGCCATGAAAATCACTGCCCACAGAAACTTTTAAATCGAATTCCTCAATCATACGATCAACCATCTGCCGGGTAGAGGCCGGTTCAATCGCTGGAGGAAGTTCAACAGCGTCTCCACCGAATTTGGCAAAGATCTCAATCAAATAACGAATGTTCGTCGCCGATAAATCATATTTGGTCGGATGTGCCAATATTGCATAGCCACCACTTTCATGAATAACCTGAATGGTTTCTTCTAAACCCAGACCATCAAATTTCACATAGGCTTTTTTACCTTCTTTTATATATTTATCGAAAGCCTGTTGCGGGCGGCTCACAATCTTTTTTTCGACTAAGGTTTTGGCAATATGGGTGCGGGTAATACGGTCTGCAATGCCATCCACTTTAGAAATCACATCTGCATAAATATCCTGACCAATCAGCGGAATCAGCAAATCACAAATCTGTTTGGCACGGATCGCGCGAATCTGTTTTTGTTGTTCTAGCACTCGCTGCAACGGTTCTGGATCTTGCATATTTAAGGCCACAATATGTACCGCATAACTTTTTTGAGTTGCAGGTCGTGACCATTGACTAGAAATTTCTACACCTGAAATAATGTTCAATGGTAAATCCAAGGCAACTTTTTCAGCTATTTTTAAGCCATCCATAGTATCGTGATCAGTCAGCGCAAGGGTATGAATACCTTTTTCAATGGCTGCATGCACAAGTTGTTCTGGAGATAAAGTTCCATCAGAAATATTACTGTGTGTATGTAAATCTACGCCTTGCATCACTTATACTACGTCATTTATTTGATCAGATTTAGATACTCTAACATGAAAGCACTTTTAGACTTTGTGCCACTCATTATTTTCTTTTATTTATATAAAACCGTCGATCCCAAAGATACTGAGCATCCCCTGCTGCAATTGATTGGTTCTGCAGGCGGTATAGATAACAATAATATTTTGGTTGCAACCTCAGGCCTGATTATTTCCATGCTTGTGGTATATGGGGCTTTGTTTGTTATACAAAAATTCCGTTTAGACAAACAACAATGGATTGTGTTGTTTATGACGGTGATTTTTGGTGGCGTCACGTTAATGCTCAGCGACGATTTTTATATTCGTTTGAAAGCAGTTCTTTTAAATCTTATCTTCGCGGGCGCATTCTTACTTTCGCCTTATTTTATGAAAGATAAGAAACCACTGATTCAGCGTTTATTTGGTCCAATTTTCAATTTAACGGCAAAAGGCTGGAAAAATTTAAACATCGCATGGGCTGCAATGTTCATATTCATGTCTTGCCTGCATATTTTCTTCGCTTTTTTATTTTTAGGTGGAAAATATTGGGGTGAATTCACTGCATTTGGTGACATGATTGTGATGTTTTCCTTTATCATTATTCAGTTTATTGTCTTGCGCAAATATTTTAAGTCGCCTGAAGAATAATTTAGGTCAACAGATCGAGAAAGAATATGCCTTTATTCGTCGTAAGCTGTACAGATAACGAAGGTACAGTAGAAAAACGTCTTGCTACACGCCCACAACATCTTGAACGTCTACAAAAATTAAATGATGAAGGTCGCTTAATTGTTGCTGGTGCCATGCCGAAAGATCCAGGCAATCCACAAGCGGGTTTCTATGGCAGTACCATTATTGTCGACTTTGAATCGCGTGAAGCGCTTGATGCATGGCTACAAGAAGAGCCTTTCTTAAAAGAAGGCGTATACGGTCATATTGATGTGAAACCTTTTAATAAAGCTTTCCCTCAAGGATAAAATCATGCGCGTTGTTGTTTCAAGCTTATTGGGTTTATCTCTTATATGTTCAACTGCATGGGCGGTAGAAACCGCTCCTGCTGCTCCCGCTCCTACTGTAGCGACTGCTGCTCAAGCAACGACTGCAACACCACCGCCACAACCCCAAAAGCCACAAACGTTGCCTGCAAATAAACCCGGCACTGTTCCTGCTGCTGGTAACGTTGATGCCAACGGTCTACCACAAGAAGCAAAACCTTTAACAGCAGAACAAATTGCGAAAAATAAAGCCTTGCAAGATGCCAAAGTTAAAGCTTTAGTTAAGGATCAAGCCACCCGTTTACAACAATTGGAAAAAGCCAATCTGGATGCCTTATCGCAAAACCAAGAGCTGCAATTAAAAAATGACAGCTTGGGCGTTCAAGTACAAGTTTTACAAAGTGAACGTAGTGCACAAATGTTTTTATACGGCGCTGCAACCATTGCAGTCGGTGTCTTGCTTGGGTTCTTGGTTGCAAGTTATGTCTATACCAAACGTCGTCGTCAGTGGTAAAACACCGCTATCTTTTTTTGTTTTAAAGGTTGCTTAGGTTTTGTCTAGTGCAATTCAAACTGCTGATCTGGATTGGCAATGTGTGGATGGGATTGATATTCCTGTCTCCAAACAATTTGGAGACATCTATTTTTCTAGAGACAATGGTTTACTCGAAACCCGACATGTCTTTTTGAATGGTAATGACCTCGCAATACGTTTGGCAAAGCTGCAAGATTTTGAATATTTTTGTGTCGGCGAAACCGGTTTTGGTACAGCTTTAAATGCTTTAGCGTTATGGCAAATGTGGCAACAACTACGCCCGAATAACCGAAGCCATCTGCACTTGATCAGCGTGGAAAAATTTCCACTCAGCAAAGCTGATTTTATTCGTGCACTCAATGCCTGGCCAGAACTGCAACCTTTAGCCCAACAGCTGATCGAGCAATATCCATTGCCTATTGCCGGTTGTCACCGACTGAGCTTCCCTAAAGATCGTTTTTCCATCGATTTATGGCTCGGTGATGCCAATGAGGTCTTGCCGGTCATTGCCAAAACCAAAGCCGTAGATGCGTGGTTTTTAGATGGTTTTTCACCTGCTTGTAATCCCGATCTCTGGCAAGAGCATATTTTAAGCCATATTGTCCGACTGTCTGATTATGGAACGACCTTTGCCTCTTTTAGCGTGGCGGGTATTTTAAAGTGTGGTTTAAGTGGGCATGGAATTACCATTTCTCTTCCACCCGGTTTTAAGCATAAACGTCAGATGCTCACAGCGATCTGGAATCCTCCTGAAGCTAAAGATCAACAAGTCCTTAAATCAAAAGCCACAGAAATAGAACAATCCGAATTAATAAATTCAGTTTCAGCATTTAAACAACGTAAAATTGCGATTATTGGCGCAGGAATAGCTGGCTTAAGTTGTGCCTATGCCTTTGCCGGGCGTGGTCATCAAGTCACGATTTACGACCAATCAGCGCCTCTTGCGGGAGCTTCTGGCAATCCACTGGCCTTACTCAATCCCAGATTAGGTCGTATTGAGCAAAGTGCTGAGCATCTGGTCACTTTGGCATGGCAATATGCCATTCCGCATTATCAAAAATTCAAAGCTTTTCGTCCGATTCAGGTGAACCAATTGGCGCTTAAAGAGGATGATGATTTACTTGAACTCGCAGGGCAATATCCACACGGGGTATTTGCGGAAAAAGTAAATCAAAGTGATCTTGAAACCGAATTTCCGAGCTTAAAATTATTACAAGCAGGTACGGTTTCACCGCATCAATTACGCGATCAAATTTTAGCGCATCCTGCTATTCAATTTCAGCAAGCGGAAATCGTTGAATTAAAGACTGAATCTAACATTCAAGTGATCGACAGCACGCAGCAATGTT
The DNA here is from genome assembly GCF_013004315.1 of Acinetobacter sp. ANC 5378. Lineage (NCBI taxonomy): Bacteria > Pseudomonadati > Pseudomonadota > Gammaproteobacteria > Moraxellales > Moraxellaceae > Acinetobacter > Acinetobacter sp. ANC 5378. The sequence goes on along the minus strand of NZ_JABERK010000062.1, from coordinate 6,962 downwards.
TGGGAGAGTTCGATCACGTGATTGTTTGTGCGGCACTGAACAGTAAAAACTTTGCGGAACAACTCCCCAAACTTAAACCGAATCGCGGGCAAGTCAGTTGGGTGAATAATGTGAATCAGCCGTTGCAACCTGAACAGGCTTATAGCTATGGGGGTTATTGCATGCAGCTGGATGAGCATCATCTGATTTTAGGGGCTTCTTTTTATCCACACCGGGATGATGATGAAGTGCTGCTAGAAGATCATGTGCATAACTATTCACTGATCCACAGTGTCTTTCCCAATTATGCACAATCTTTGCCGCCTGTTGAAACCTGGCAAGGTCGTGCTTCTGTACGGACACAAAGCCCGGACTATTTCCCACTGCTTGGAAAAATTCAGCCCGATGTGGAAATCTATACCTTTACCGCTTTAGGCTCTAAAGGCTTTTTATTTGCACCGTTATGTAGTGAAGTCTTGGCTGCTCAAGTTTTAGGGGAAGCCTGCCCGCTGACTTCATATTGGGTGAATAAACTTAATCCACAACGCTTTATTAAAAAAGTAAAACCCAAAAAGCCTTACTATCAAAAACTAGTCCCAAGCTCGCTCTAAAAAACCAGCAAAATAAAAAATCTCCCTTTATACCAAGAGGGATTAAACGGAATTCATTTTTTAGCCATTAAAAAAGCACCTTACGGTGCTTTTTTCTTAAGCGCCCTGTTCTAAAGGGAATCCTGCATCGCGTGCAGCACGAGTGCCACCCATCAATACAACATACTCACGTGAGCTATCTAAGTGATCTAACTTTTCAGCAGCACGTGGTGCTTTACTACCACCACCACATAAAATGTAAATGGTCTGATCCGACTCCACTTGAGTTAAGCTGTCTGCACTCAAGTCATCGATGGGCTGATTTACAGCACCTTTTACATGACCTTCAGCAAAGGCTTTTGTATCACGAACATCCCAGATAACCGCATTTTCTGGGAACTCAAATGTTGTAATTTCTTGCTTACGGATCATTGTGCACTCCTTTGATGTAAACAACACTTGGCAAATGAAGAAAACATCCCTAGCATCTCAGATATTCTTTCCCTTTGTAAAGGTCTAAACCATGCCTTCTTTCGATATTGTATCTGAATTAGAAATTTTTGAAGTAAATCATGCTGTTCAAAACACGCAAAAAGAAATTGCGACACGTTTTGACTTCCGTGGCCAAGACGTTTCTATTGAATTGAGCGAAAAAAATAAAGAAATCAAGATTACGACTGAAAGTGATTTCCAATGCGAACAAGTGTATAGCATGTTGGAAAATCATTTCTTTAAACGTAAAGTGGATATTCAAGCCCTTGATCCACAAAAAATGACCGCTTCAGGTAAAAATGTCATTCAAGTGATTAAGCTTAAAGATGGTCTTGACTCTGATACTGCAAAAAAAATTAATAAAGCCATTAAAGAAAGCGGCATTAAAGCGCAATCTTCTATTCAAGGTGACAAGATTCGTGTAACTGACAAGAAGCGCGATACTTTGCAACAAATTATGGCGTTCTTAAAAGAACAACAATTTGGTGTGCCTTTGCAGTTTAATAACTTTAAAGACTAATCTACTAATGCAGTAAGTCGAGGAACTTCATGACACCGACCAATCGTTTATCAAAACTGGTTAAAGCCACCTCTAAACTCCCGAAAGGCATTCGCAGTACCCTGTGGAGCAAAGTGTTTGGTCGGGTCGTGCCGATGGTGGGTAGTGCCAATATTAGCTATCTCGAAGTAAGTCACGCCAAAGTGGTGGTGAAAATCGAAAACCATCGTGCGATGCAGAACCATATTGGTCAGGTACATGCCTGTGCCATGGCACTGATTGCTGAAACAGCCACCGGTTTTGTCACCGGGATGAATGTTCCTGACTCCTGTATTATGCTCATCAAAAGTTTAAAAATCGATTTTAAACGCCCAACTAAAGGTGCCATGACTGCCACTGCAACACTCACCGATGATCAGCAAAAATTAATGCAAAGTACTGAAAAAGGTGAAACCTTAGTTTCAGTTCGTGTTACAGATGAATCAGGTGAAGAGCCAATTCAATGCGAAATGCTCTGGGCTTGGGTATCCAAGTCACAATTAAAAAGATAATTTAATTTTTAATTTTCGTTGCCTAAAGCTAAATCAAGTGACGAATTTTTACTTATGTAAAGAATATTGCTTAGTTCAAAATAAACCAGATGCTGTTTTAAAAAATTCAAAATATAAAAAAGCCCAATCATTGTTGGGCTTTTTTATATGATTCTTACGCGGGTTGCGATGCTAAATATTTTTGTTTTGCATCATCGGGAATTTGACGTTTTCCACCTTTCACGTCTACCGCCACAAAGGTAAATACCCCTTCGGTCACACGGATCGGTTCACGTGAATCATCATGGCTGTCCCACACTTCAATTTGCATTTGAATTGAGGTATTCCCCACTTTTAAAATCTTGGTATAGCAACTAATCACATCACCGACTTTTACCGGAACCAGAAAAGTCATCTGATTAATCGAAATGGTTGCACAGCGCCCTTTACTGAAACGCTCTGCGTGAATTGCACCTGCCAAATCCATTTGTGAAACAATCCACCCACCAAATACATCACCACTCCAGTTGGTATCTGCTGGCATCGCAATGGTTTGAAGGGAAAGGGTTCCTTCAGGTTTTACATAAGTATCTGACACATTAGCTCCCAGTTTTGGCATTCAATTGTTGATCTAGCCACTGTTGCAGCTCTGTAGATCGTAAAGCACCACTTATTCTAGCAATTTCGTTGGCTTTATTCATCAAAACTAAGGTGGGAATACTTCGTACATTAAAAGCACCACTGAGTCGGGGTGATTGTTCGGTATTAATTTTCGCAAAAATCACTCTTGGATTTTGTTTTGCCACTTGTTCAAAATGAGGGGCCATCATCTTGCAAGGACCACACCATTCCGCCCATAAGTCAATCAGTACAGGCAACTCACTATGGGTGACAAAGTTACTAAAATTGTGCTCATTCAATTCAATTGGAGCCAGAGGAATAAGCGCATGTTGACACTGACCACAGTTTGGATTTGCCTCTAGTTTATCTTCAGGTACTCGGTTTCTAGCACCACACGCAGGACATACAATAATCATTTAGCTCACTCCAATATGTTGATGTAAAAATTCTAATTGGGTAGTTATGGCTTTTTCAAACCATTGACCATGATAAATATCAAAATGTTGCATATCCCACTCATGGTATTGTACATAAGGTGCAATATTGGTTGCTGTTTCACGACTCGACTCAAGGGGGATCAGGCTATCTTGTTTGGAAGCAATAAATAAAACAGGAACACTAATTTTACGCACATCTTGAATAGGACGATAACGAATTAAATTAAAAAAGATCCGCGCCGGAATCTCTCCACTCCAGAAATAATCTGGATTGACAATGGATAAATATCCGTCATAACTATCGGCTGTCGGCATAAAACATAAGCCCGTCCGGTCTACGACAGGCAAGGTTTTTGGGGACATGCCCACTTTTGCACCCATATAGTCCTGACTTGATATTTTTAATGCTTTCGGTAGTTGTTGTAAAGGGTAAAGCTTGGCACTTTCTGTTCCATCAACAAAGGGAATTTGTGCGATTACGGCTTGAATATTTTTTAATTCTGCAGCCAAATTTAGGACATAACCACCGCTTAAAGAGGTACCCCAAAGTACGATCCGTCGCGTATCTACTGATTTTCGCTCTAAAATATGCGCAATCATGGTTCGCCAATCTTCTAGTTGAGATTGAATCGACACCAGCTCTCGTGGGCGGCCCGTACTTCCACCCCAATAACGATAATCAAACAATACCACTGCATAACCGGCTTGAGCAAAACGCTTGGCATACTGAACCAGTTTAAATTGACGCAAGGCTGCCAAACCATGCGCCATAATAATGACAGCAGGCTTATGTTCAGTTTTGGGACGGTAAAAATCTGCAGCAATAACCTCTTTCCCACTATTTACATAAAGTGGTTCAACTGTATAGGAATGCATACGCGCTCCATTGCGTTATTTTATGGTTGTAATCGCTTATAAAAATTTCAACAGATTAAGCTCCAGTTTCAGCTTAATGCTATCATAAAGCATAAATCTATTTAACGAATTATGGAGTGACGAAATGAGTGAAAATGTCGGCTTTGCAGGTCAAATCACCCCGGAACAGGTAGCACAAGTTGCCGAGAAAGGTTTTAAATCGATTATCAACAACCGTCCGGATATGGAAGGTGGTGCAGAACAACCTACAAGTGCACAAATTGAAGAAGCTGCGCGCAATGCGGGTTTAGATTACGTTTTCCAACCTGTCGTTGCTGGTCAAATTACTGAAGTCGATGTACGTACATTTGCAAATCACTTCAATGAACTTCCGAAACCAGTATTGATGTTTTGTCGTACAGGTAATCGCTCAAATAATTTATATCAAATCGCAAAACAAATGGATTTACTGGAAGATTAAGCACGTTGTTTATAGTGCTTAATTTAGTTTAAGTTTGACCTGCAATACATAGATCTTTGCAGAAACTACTGATTTAACCCGTAGTTTAAATTCTTCTGTAAGTGTTACAGGTCAAATGATGGTAAACAAATTTGAAACTTTGATACATCAAGGTTTTAGATCGGTCATTGTGAATCGTTCTGATCAGTAACAAGACAATCTGGTTTCCATCAATCAATTGCGCAGTATTGCCGAACAAATTCATGTTAATTTTATTTATTATCAACAGATTATCAATCGGTAAAGTTTCTAAAACAGACGTGATTGAATTTTCAAAATATTATAATGAGCTTCCAAAACCAATTTTAATGATATGTCGAAGGGGCACACGCTCTTCTCTTATTTAATGAAGCTAAAAAAACTGGGATTGCTCAATGAATAAAATAATTTTTCTACTGCTTATTTCATGTGTCATGTTTGGATGTAGCTCGATGAATGTTCGACCTACGGTTGGGGTGAGTGTGGGGACATCCATTTAATTTTTAAAACAGTATTTAAATAGCATTTTTTACAAACTCTGTAGTGACATACCTTTAATATACTATGAATATAAAATATCACTTCATAGAGCTGACAATTTTTTATGTACGACATCATTATCATCGGTGCGGGTACTGCAGGAATATCGGCATATAAAGCAGCAATAAAGCACACTCAAAACATTCTTATTATTAATGATGGTCCTTGGGATACCACGTGTGCCCGTGTCGGCTGTATGCCAAGCAAAGTGCTCATCTCTACAGCTAACAGAATGCATGAAATTCAACATGCTCAAGAAGTTGCATTAAGGGTTTCAGCTAAAATAGACACGTCTCAAGTGATGCGACATGTAAGAGAACTACGGGATCATTTTACCCATGCAACACTCAAAGAAGTTAATCGTTGGGATAATGCCCATAAAATCTCTGGAAAAGCTCATTTCATCGATTCAAAAACGGTTCTAGTTAATCAACAACATTACCAAGCTAAAAGTTTTATTATCGCTGTTGGATCTACCCCCACTATTAATAGTGATTGGAAAAATGAACTTGGGGATAAGCTCATCACATCTGATCAAATCTTTGAACTAGAAACCTTGCCTAAATCATTAGCAGTGATCGGTAGTGGAGTTATTGCGATTGAACTTGCACAAGCCATGCAACGTGTAGGGGTGAAAACGACTGTTTTTGCACGTAGTCGTAAAGTTGGCTCCCTTACTAGTCCAGAACTACAAAAGATTGCTCAAAATATTTTAAGTGAAGAATTAAATATCAAGTTTGAAGTACTCCCAGAACAAGTTAGAAAATTTCGCAATAAAGTTAAAATTAATTACACAGAAAAAGGAACTCAAAACAGTATTACTGCAGATTATTTATTGGTCGCAACAGGACGTTCCAGTTATTTAAATAGTTTAAATCTAGAAAATATCGATTCTAAATTTAGTGATCTAAAAAAACTTCCTGTAGATGAAAAAACTAAACAATTAGACGATTATCCAATCTTCATTATTGGCGATGCTCATACCAACTCCCCAATTCAGCATGAAGCTGCCCATGAAGGGCGAGCTGCGGTTTATAATTGTTTAAACTTTCCTAAACTTAAAAATATCAAAACTCTCTCTCCACTAGGGATTGTTTTTAGTCAACCTGAAATGGCTATTGTGGGACAGAGTTTCAGACAGCTTACTCAATCCAAGATCGAATTTGTGACTGGAATCGTTTCATACGAAAAACAAGGGCGAGCGATGGTTTTGGGCAAAAATAAAGGTACTATTGAAGTTTATATTGATAAGGCAACACGTAACTTCTTAGGAAGTGAACTTTTTGTTGAGTCAGCTGAACATATGGCGCATTTATTATCTTGGATCATCGCTGAAGATTTAACAATTGATGAAATCTTAGATAAACCTTTTTATCATCCCACTTTAGAAGAAGGGCTAAGAACTGCGTTTAAACATGCACGTAGGCAACTGGAATAAAATAAGATGAGTAAAACTTTTTCATCCTTATTGAAACTAAAAATTTGATAAATAATCTCATAATTAAAAACTATTATATTTTATGTATTTTTCTTTAAATAGGAAGAGTTGGCAGATAAGGGCTTTTCTTCCTTTTATTAAATCCCGCCCATAAAAAAACACCCCCTTCTCTTGAAGGGGGTGTTTTCAGGAATAATGAGCTGGCGATGACTTACTCTCACATGGGTAACCCCACACTACCATCAGCGCAAAGAGGTTTCACTTCTGAGTTCGGGAAGGGATCAGGTGGTTCACTCTTGCTATTGTCGCCAGCACAACTGTTTATGGATACTCGCTTAGTCTTACGTTTGTGCTAAGGTTTTTCCAAATCTTTACAGATTGGGCTGTTTGAGTTGCTATTGTCTAACTAACGCTTCACTAAATCAAGTTTTTTGTAGTGATTCAATCGAACCATACAACTGTTTGGGTGTTGTATAGTCAAG